>NZ_JAALCR010000033.1 GCF_011065895.1 Paludisphaera rhizosphaerae
AAAATCGCTCTAATCGTCGCGCCCGCCGTAGACTCTACGAAACCGCTCCTAGCACATTAACAAGCGTTGATATCGACGGCGAGAAGAAGTAGCCGCCGCCGGTTGGGATAACCCAGTCGGTCGGGACGCTTACCGTCTGGCTAGGCTGGTCTGCGGCACGCACCCGGAGGAAACGGGCCCCGCCCGCCGACCGGTCCTGGCCGATGATCGGGTCGTGTCCCCCCTGGCCGTTCGGATGCTTGGTGTCGTTGGCCCAGGAGGTTTGGAGAAACGCGAACTGTTCTTCAATCGATGTCTGATAGCAAACGAAGATGAGTCCCCGGTCCACGGCCGCGAGTTCCGGGTGAGGCGACGGATCGTCCCTATCCAGATCTCCGGGATAAGCCGGTCCGTACGGGATGCCACGCCGCAGCACAAGTCGAGTGAGCGTGTCGACGAAGCTGCCTTGCTCGGTGATCGTGTCCCGGGGGTTCACTTTACGGATGTGCGCTGAGAATGGGCAAATAACGCCCTTGTCGTCGAGCCGGGAGAGCGGGAAGGTATCGCCCGCGTATCCCAAGTCGGGCGACAGGACCAGTGGAGGAGGCGAATCCCTGACGAACTGGAAGTAGTTGTCTGCGTGCGGGTCGGCGGCGAGTGCGAGATTCTCGGTGGTCGGGGACCTCATGATCGGAGAGCCGCTCGGCCATCGGCCGACGCACATGGATGCGAATCGAGTCGCCGTCATCCCGCTGAACCCCGGCGTTCCAGCCAGAGTCGCTGCCGCCGCCCTCACGAACGCCCGGAAGGCCGGGACGTCCTGCCGCAGTCGCCTTAGTACCAGGAACGAACCGTTTCGCGCCCAGGCGGGGCAGGCGTCCGCGAGGGCGAACGGGTCGGCGGGTGGATTGGTGGGGTCGGGAACGAGCGCAGCTGGCGGCTTACGCGGATCGTCGATGCTCTGGCGACGGTATCCGAACACGAACTGGCCGGGCCAGATGAGCGGCCGGCCTGGAGCGGCGTATTCCGGCTGCCTGGGATCCGGCTGAGGTGATTGCTGGGGATCGATCAACCGAGGCGTGAGAGGCACGGGAGGGATTGTCTGGAGCAACCCCCGAATCCCTGGCTGTGACACGCCGTCGTTGAATCCGAAGTGCTCGTGACCGACCAGGGGGGACTCGAGCGTCTGCCCCGGTTGCTCCCAGAGGATCTCGATCGAGGACGGCATTGTCGACTTCAACTCATCAAGGCGGCTGGCGAGTAGGTCTGGGCTATCACTGGCGACGATGATCAGCATATCGGCTTCGAGGCCGGGCCCGCCGACGACCCAGCGGTCTGGGTGCCCCTCGGCGGCTGCGTCGGTCGGATCCCCGAGGTCGCCGGATCGGGTTTGCAGCCCATCCTTGAAGTGCTGGTCGGCGAACTGCTCGACCTCCGCCGGGCTCGTCAAGGACCGCAGGGCAGCCGCCGAGAACGCCAAGTTCATCCACGTAGCAACCAGGCCCTTAGGCTCGAAGCCGAGCCTACGGCGCATCGACTTATAGAGCCCGTTGAAGTGGGCAACCTCCGCCAGAGTGCTGACCTGAGGAGCAAGCTGCCGGAGCCAGGGTCGGACTGACGCCACTCCGGGGGGGGTGGCAGGCAGTCGCAGAAATAGAAACGCCTGGAAGTCCTTGTTGAAGCCCCCCAGGATATTGCCCTGGATCTCCTCGGCCTCGAGCGTCTCTTCCTGAATGTCCATGCCGTTAAGTTCCTGGATGAGGCCGAGGAGTTCGGTCGTCGACGATCAGTCGTAGTCAGGCACCTTGGCTCCGCGAAGGACTTTGCCCGTGTCGGCTTGTTCGACGGTGGGCGCGGCTGCCATCGCCGGCCCGAAGACGGCCGGGAACAGACCGCACTCGAACGAGGGGTTGGCGAATGTCCCTTCGCCAGAGACGAGGGCGTACAGGCCGACGCTGATCTGCTCGGCGATCTCGCCGACGTATTCGATGGTTCGGTTGCCGACGCGGATATCTCCCACAACGAACCCCTCGGCGGGCGGCACCTCGTAGACCAAGTGCAGGCCCATGGCGGAATCGGTAGGCGAAGCCGCCGGCTTACCCCTGACCAGCCTCCAGTAATTTCCCACAGGCGAGCCGTCTGGCTTCTTCCAGCCTCCCGCATTCTTCCAATTCGTCATGTACAGGGCGACCGGATTGCGTAGAGAGATGGCGGCCCCCTGACGGGCCTTGTCGTTGACGATCGCGCCGATCTTCGGGTCGCTGGACCGCCCCGGCTCGCCATAGCCGGAGCAGCGGATCAGTTCGTTGCTCTCCGTGATCGGCGTGCCGTCGTCGCGCTTGCGAAGGATGCACGCCTGAGCGGCGATCTGCACCTCGGCGTACAGGTTGTTGTTCGGTTGGATCAAGTGCACAGCGCCGTGGGTCGTGTTCCACTTGTTTCGTGGACGATAAGCGCCACCTACGACCAGATCCGATAGGGCGACTTCGTCCTTGTGGGCAGGGTCGACCAGATCCTTATAGACCTCCAGCAGTCTGGCGGGATCCGTTGTCGCGAGGAAGGCGAAATACTGGGTCGTCTCACACGTGAAGCTCACCCGGGTGATCTTGCCCGCCGGGTCGCGGATGACGTGCCACTCGAGATACTCGTCTTCGAGCAGGCGGCCGTTGGGTGCTGTGTCGACGGCCTTCCACGCCTGGACGGCCGTAGGAAATTGAGAGCGGACCAACTTGGGGAATCCCGGCCAGTCGATGACGGGCTCCTCGAACGGCTCGGTGGTCTCCGTTTTGGTTGGGTCATAGAACTGGCTCGTCACGCCGTCGAAGCCTTGGTTGAAGGCGATACCTTCTTCGAAGTAGCTCGCGACTGCGTCATGCCAGGCGTCGAGCTGCGCCTGAGTCGTGAAGTCGTCGAGAAACGCAGGGGGCGCGAATCGGTCGTATTTCATGTTCATGCTCGTTGGTCGTGGGGAGGTGAATACCCCGGCGCGGCAGACCTTTCGGCGAGAACGCGGCCGGAGGGACACGGTAATCAATGCGTGCCGACGCGTGACGGACCCGAAGCAGGCTCGGCGGTTTGACGGAATCAGGGCGACGACGTCTTCTCGGAGCCACGCCTCGCCCTCCAGAGATCTCGATGAACTCGAAGCCATGATGTCAGGCCATCTCGCCGAGTCAGACGGAGCCCTGGAGCGATCGCTGATGCGTGCCAGTCGATCGTTCATCAGAGGTGTGACGAACTATCAATTGCTGCGACTACCTAGATCATCGAGTCGACCGGGCTTACGGCGTGGGCGATACCCTGAAGACAGATCGCTGCGAGCCACACTAGAGCCTCCTCGCGGCCGCTCACGCGTTTCGATTAGAGAGAGGGGGCGCGGCCTCTCGCGTCTTAGGATCAACTGATTTGCAGAAGCTGGAGCTGACCATGTCGCACGATCGATAGGATGTGAATAAATAGATAACGATGATAAAAACGTGTTGATTTGATGGTTTGTATTTTGTGCCTTTTGGCAAATCGCTCGCCCGAATCAAAGTTGGCCGTCCTTGCCTCGGCCGACGTGATCGAACTCTTGTCGGCTTTGTGCGAAATCGGAGTGTATTTAGACACGTTCGTGGGCGAAACATCAAGATAAAAACTTGATAATGCGGCGAGGTTGGTTTTAGATTTCTATTCGAGTCCTCGCGGCTATCAACACTCGGTACCCCCCAAAAAACGAGAACATCCGGATCTCTGAACTAATCGCTTATCTGGCGCGAACCGCGCGAACGAAGCAGTTCAGTAATGGGAATCATGATGATTTCTTCCGAACGCCTTCACGCGGCCTTGCGGCCTGCTGTCGAATCCACTGGCCTCCTGTTGATGACGGTTGTGTCGGAATTCGTCAAATCGGGTCGGATCCTGCTGGATCTCCAGAGGTCCAAAGGCCTGGCGGGAAACGACGGACGTGATTCCGCGGCAATCCATTCTCCATACTTCTGACGGCTGCGAATTCCTGGAGCCGAGATCGGCGGGCCCTGGGACCTCGAGGCGTCGAGAGTAAGCTAGAGATTCAATAGGAGGGGCGTTCGCGCTCCGGCTCTTCGATCCTCTCTCGGAGGCTGTTTCGATGAACGCGACGCGTCTGACCGTCGGTGTCGGTCTACTTGGGCTGAGCTGGCTGTTCCTGAGGGCGGACGTCCACGGGCAGACGATCTGGGTGGAAGCGGAGAAGCCCGAACGGGCGACGGTGAGCCGGCATCCCTGGTGGTATGACCAGGTCAAGAAGGACCAACTTTCGGGAGGGGATTGGATCTCGAACTGGTCGGATGACAAGGACGGGGAGCTGGAGTATTCCATCCAGGTTCCGGCGGCGGGTCGGTATGCGTTCTGGGTCCGGGCCAACCCGGTGCAGGCGAAGCTGTCGTATCGGGTCGATAAGGGGGCCTGGACGCCGATCGACCTGGCGACGGACGTGCTCGACTCGGTGAACGTGGCGGGTGACGGCAAGCCGGATCTGAGGTTCATCGGCTGGAAGAAGGCCGGCGAACTGGATCTGAAGAAGGGCGTCGTCTCAATCGCCTTCAAGATGAGCAGCGAGAACCACCACCACGGCGCGATGGACGCCTTCGTCCTGACGACCGAGCCATTCTCGCCCAACGGGACGGCCCGGCCGGGCAAGGTCGCGGCTCCCACGGTCGAGCCCGGGATGTGGCCGTTTCTCCCCGAGCGCGACACGTTCCGAGCCGACGCCGTGCTCGACCTCCGAGGGCTGAATGAGAAGGTCGCCGGCGAGAGCGGCTTCGTGAAGCTGGCCCCAGACGGCGAGTCGTTCGTCCTGGGCGACGGCAAGCCCGTGCGGTTCTGGGCCGTGACCACGTACGTTCAGCGCGATCGGTCGGCCGAGGATCTGGCTCACCACGCTCGCTTCCTCGCCAAGCGGGGCGTGAACATGGTTCGGCTCCACGGGGCCCTTGAACCCAAGGCGAAGGACGCCAAGCTCACCGACGCCGATCCGAAGACGATCGAAGAGGCCTGGAAGCTTGTGGCGGCGATGAAGAAGGAGGGGATTTATACGACCCTCAGCCCCTACTGGGCCTCAGCCCTCAAGCACATCCCGACGAGTTGGGGGATCGAAGGCTGGCCGGAGAACCAAGGCGCCGAGGGCTTGCTGTTCTTCAACCCAAGGTTTCAGGAGGGCTATCGCGCCTGGCTCAAGGCCTTGCTGACGCCCCCCAACCCCTACACGGGGATCCCGCTCGCCAAGGACCCCGCGCTGGCGATCATCCAGCTTCAGAACGAAGACAGCATGCTGTTCTGGACCATGCAGAGCGTGAAGGGGAGGCAGCTTCAGGTCCTCGGCGAGCAGTTTGGCCAGTGGCTGGCGAAGAAGTACGGCTCGATTGCGGCGGCGTCCAAGGCCTGGGGAGGCGACTCGATGAAGGAGGACGACTTCGCCCGCGGGGTCGTCGGCATCCACATCGTCTGGGAGTGGACCCAGCCGCGTCAGGGGGGCAAGAAGAAGCGGCTCGACGATCAGCTTCAGTTCTTCGCCGAGACGATGCACAAGTTCAACGAGGAGACCGCGAAATACCTCCGCGAGGAACTTGGCTGCAATCAGCTCGTCAACGCCGGCAACTGGAAGACGGCCGACACGACCCTGCTCAACGACGTCGAGCGCTGGAGTTACACGGCCAACGAGGTCATCGCCGTCAACAACTACTACAGCCCCGTCCACATCGGCCCCGATCGCGGCTGGCGGATCGACAAGGGGGACCGCTTCGTGGACGTTTCCGCGCTCGTCGATCCCCGCGCTCTGCCGCTGAACATCAAGCAGGTCGCCGGCCATCCGATGATGGTCACGGAGAGCCACTGGGTGCCGCCGCTGGGGTATCAGTCGGAGGGGCCGTTCCTCGTGGCGGCGATGCAGTCGCTGACCGGGGTGGACGCCTTCTACTGGTTCGGAACCAGCGAGACGGAATGGTCGAACACCGATCGCGCAGAGTGGGACGCGGCCTCGCGGCAGAAATGGGCGATCGCCACGCCGATGGTCCTGGGCCAGTTCCCAGCCTCCGCCCTGATCTACCGTCGGGGCTACCTCAAACAGGGTGAGCCGGTGGTGGTCGAGCATCGCTCGCCCGCGCAGCTCTGGGGACGAGCCGTCCCGCTGATCTCCGAGGATCCGAGCTACGATCCCAACCGCGACAAGGGGGACGCCGCGCGGCGGTCGTCGGTCGCGGGCTCGGTCGACCCGCTCGCGTTCCTCGCCGGGCCGGTGAAGGTCGTCTATGACTCGGACCCCTCGAAAACGAAGGCGGCCGACCTTGGGAAGCTGATCGACCACGACAGGAGAGTCGTGCGGTCAACGAGCGGCGAGATCGCCTGGGCCTACGGCAAGGGGGTCTGCAAGATCGACGCTCCCCAGGCGCAGGGGGCCTCCGGATTCCTGAAGTCGGTCTCGCCGATCAAATTCCAGGACGTGACGATCGAATCGAGCGACGAATACGCGACGATCGTTCTGGCGTCGCTGGACGGTCTGCCGATCAAGGAGAGTCGGCGAGTTCTCGTCCAGGTAGGGACGCTTGCCAGGCCGACCGGCTGGGCTGACCGCGCGGCGACGTTCCTGGCGGACGACGGCAAGCGGTTGATCCAGGGGAAGGAGATCGTCTCCACGGGCAAGATGCCCTGGGCGATCAAGGACGCCGACGCCACGCTGCGGATCGCCAACCCCGCGCTGGCGGCCGCGACCCAACTCGACGTCAACGGGAACCGGGGCCCGGCGCTCCCGACGGAAGCCTCCGGCGGGACCTTCACGCTCAAGTTGCCGAAGGACGCGTTCTATATCGTCGTCGAAGCGCGGTGAGGAATCGGTTCGGCTTTGCGAGGGGATGAGCCTTGAAATCGATGCCGATTCGGGCGACGCTGGTTGCCTCGTCGTCATGAATTCCGAGGGCGGAAGCACGTCCATGCTCAAGCAGATCTTGAAGTGGGCCGCGATCGCGGCGGTCGCGGCCGCCGCGTTGCTCGCGGGATTGGTGTATTACGACTCGGTCCAGCGGGCGAAGCTGCCCCCCGGCATTGTGTCCGGCAATGGGCGGATCGAATCGGTCCAGGTGGACGTCGCCGCCAAGTATCCGGGGCGAGTGATCCGGATCTTCGTCCACGAGGGGGATCTCGTCCGTCCTGGTCAGGTACTCGCGCAGATCGACACCTCGGAGCTGGACGCCCAACTCGCCAGCGGCAAGGCCAAGATCGCCGAGGGGAACGAGACCGAGGCCAAGATCAAGGCCGACGTCGTCACTCGCGAGGCGGCCGTCCGCTACCAGGACCAGCAGTACATCCGCGATCGCGAGCTGTTCAGCCGCCGCTTCATCTCGCGCGAGGAGATGGAGCAGACGCAGACGAAGCTCGACATGGCCAGGGCTCAGCTCGACTCGATCAAGGCCCAACTCCTCGCCAATACGCGGTCGATCGAGGCCGCGACGGCCGACGTCCAGAACACCCAGGCCAAGATCGTCGACTCGACGCTGGTCTCGCCGGTGACGGGCCGCGTCCTCTACCGGCTGGCCGAGGAACGCGAGGTTCTCGGCGCCGGCGGCAAGGTGCTGACGCTCGTCAATCTGGACGACGTCTACATGGAGATCTACCTCCCCTCGCAGGAGGCCGCCCGAATCGACATCGGCGCCGAGGCCCGGATCCAGCTCGACGTGATGAAGGACTTCGCCGCGCCGGCGAAGGTCACGTTCATCTCGCCCGAGGCCCAGTTCACGCCCAAGCAGGTTGAGACCCGCTCCGAACGTGACAAGCTGATGTTTCGGGTCAAACTCAAGGTCCCCGATGAGATCCTGATTCCCCGAATCGAGCGGATCAAGACCGGAGTGCGGGGCGTGGGCTATGTGAGGATCGACCCGAATACACCCTGGCCGGCGAACCTCGAAGTCCGCCTTCCGCCTCTGACCCCGACGCCGACGTCGGCGAAGCCGGCTGAGAAGGCCGCGGAACCGGCGAAGCCCCACGATGACGCCAAGAAGGACGAGGCCGCCAAGCCCGCCCCGGCCGAGGCGCCCAAGGGCGAGCCCGTGTCGACGCCCAAGGTCGAAACACCCCCAGCGCAGCCGGCGGCGGCCGCGAAACCGTCGAACTGAGGCCCGGAGCAGGGGGCGGAGCATGGCGACCGGTGGAGCACCCGTCGCGACGGTCGAGTCCGTCGTCCACGCCTATGACAGGTCCTCGCACGCGCTCGACGGCGTGACGGCCGAGTTCCCGTCGGGCTGCATGATCGGGCTCATCGGGCCCGACGGCGTCGGCAAGTCGACGCTGATGGGTCTGATCGCGGGCTCGCGGAAAGTGCAGGGGGGGAAGGTGCTGGTCCTCGGCGGCGACATCGCCGACGAGAAGCATCGTCGCGCCGTCTGCACGCGGATCGCCTACATGCCCCAGGGGCTCGGCAAGAACCTGTACCCCGAACTGAGCGTCTACGAGAACATCGACTTCTTCGCCCGGCTGTTCGGTCTCTCGGCCGCCGAGCGCAAGGTCCGCATCCCCGCACTCCTGGAAGCGACCGGCCTCGGTCCTTTCCCGAATCGACCGGCGGGCAAGCTCTCCGGCGGCATGAAGCAGAAGGTGAGCCTCTGCGGGGCGCTGATTCATGACCCTGACCTGCTGATCCTCGACGAGCCGACGACGGGCGTCGACCCGCTCTCGCGTCGCCAGTTCTGGACGCTCATCGACACGATCCGCGAATCTCGCCCCGGCATGAGCGTGCTGGTCTCCACCGCCTACATGGACGAGGCCCAGCAGTTCGATTGGCTTATGGCCATGAACGCCGGCAAGATCCTGGGGTCGGGGACCGTCGCCGACGTTCTGAAACGCACCAACTCCGCCGATCTGGAAGAGGCGTTCGTCGCCATGCTCCCCGAGGAGGCTCGCGGAGGCGACCGCAAGAAGCTGGTGATACCGCCCCGGAAGGACGTCGAGGGGGGCCCGGCGATCGTCGCGCAGCATTTGACGAAGAAGTTCGGCGATTTCACGGCCGTCGACGACGTCAGCTTCACGATCCCTCGGGGCGAGATCTTCGGCTTCCTGGGCTCGAACGGCTGCGGCAAGTCGACCACCATGAAGATGCTCACCGGTCTGCTGCCGGCGACGTCGGGCGAGGCGCTGCTGTTCGGCGAGAAGGTGGAGGCGGGGAGCGTCGAGGTCCGCAAACGCGTCGGCTACATGTCTCAGGCGTTCTCGCTCTACGGCGAGCTGACCGTCGATCAGAACCTCTGGCTCCACGCCCGATTGTTCCACCTCCCGCCCGACAAGATGGCCGGCCGGATCGACGAGCTCGTCGATCGTTTCGGCCTGCGGAAGTACCTCGACCACGGGGCCGAAGCGCTGCCCCTGGGCCTTCGCCAGAGGCTTTCGCTGGCGGTCGCCGTGATTCACAACCCGGAGATCCTGATCCTCGACGAGCCCACGTCGGGCGTCGACCCGGTGGCCCGCGACGAGTTCTGGGAGCTGCTCATCGAGCTGTCGCGGAACGAGGCGATCACCATCTTCGTGACGACCCACTTCATGAACGAGGCCCTCCGGTGCGACCGGATCTCGCTCATGCACTCCGGCCGGGTGCTCGCCTGCGACGCCCCCCAGACGCTCATCGAGGCCCGCAAGGCGCCAGACCTGGAGACGGCCTTCATCGGCTACATCGAAGACGCCATCGGCGCGGGCTCGGAGGCCGGAAAGGACGAGAAGGCCCGCGAGGCGCTCCGGACGGCGATGTCGTCGCCCTCGGCCCGTGCTTCGACCGAGGCCGGCGGCGAATACTTCAGCCTTGGTCGAATCTCCGCGTTCGCCCGCCGCGAGACGTTGGAGATTCTCCGCGACCCCGTCCGCCTGGCCTTTGCGTTCGTGGGGTCGGTACTGCTGATGCTCGTCTTCGGCTATGGGATCACGACGGACGTCGAGAACATCCGCTATGCCTCCTTCGACCAGGACCGGTCCCCCGAGAGCCGCTCGCTCGACGCCGCCTATCCCGCGTCGAAACGCTGGTTCCTGGAACGGCCGCCCATCCAGTCGCCGGAGTCCGGCGAGGAGCGGCTGAAGGCCAACGACGTCTCGCTGATTTTGGAGATCCCGCCCAACTTCGGCCGCGAGGTGCTCAAAGGCCAGTCGCCCGAAGTTCACGCGGCGATCGATGGCGCCAGTCCGTTCCGAGCCGAGACGATCCAGCAGTACGCCCAGGGCGTTTACATGACGCACATGGAGGAGGTCTTCCAGTCTCAGTTCGCCGGCAAGACGACGGCCGTCTCCTCCACCATTCAGCCTCGGTTCCGCTACAACCCCTCGTTCGAGAGCGTCTACGCCATTGTCCCCAGCGTGCCGCCGATCCTCATGATCCTGATCCCCGCCATCCTCATGGCCGTCAGCGTCGCGCGTGAGAAGGAGCTGGGCTCGATCGTCAACTTCTACGTCTCGCCGGCCACGCGGATAGACTTTCTGGTCGGCAAGCAACTGCCGTACATCGCGATCGGGATGATCAACTTCGTGTTGCTGACGCTGGTGGCCCTGTTCGTCTTCAAGGTGCCGATCAAGGGGAACGCGCTGATGCTCTTCATCTGCGCTCTCTTCTACGTCACGGCGACGACGTCTTTGGGGCTCTTGATCTCGGGGATCACCGGGTCGCAGGTTGCCGCGGTCTTCGTCACAACGATCGTGACGATGGTCCCGACCACGCAGTTCTCGGGAATGCTCCAGCCGGTGTCGACCTTGATCGGCGGAGCGCGGGTGGCGGGGACGCTCTGGCCGACGACCTATTACATGCACGCCAGCGTCGGGGCCTTCACCAAGGCCCTCGGCTCGCGCTTGCTCATGCAGGATGCGGCGATCCTCGCGGTCTTCGTGCCGATCCTCTTGTTCACAGCCGTGGCGCTGCTGCGGCCCCAGGAGGTTTGAAGCGCCGTGGAATCGCTCGTCAACATCTTCTGGCTGGGCGTGAAGGAGCTTCGCAGCCTTCGCAGCGACACCGTGATGGTGCTGTTCGTCGTCTACGCCTTCACGTCGGCGATCTACACCCAGGCGACGGGGACCTCGTCCGAGATCAACAACGCCTCGATCGGCTTCGTCGACGAGGACGGCTCGAGCCTTTCGGGCAAGATCGTCGAGGCCTTCTACCCGCCTCGGTTCAAGAAGCCGGTGCTCATCAGGGCGGACGAGGTCGACGACGCCATGGACTCCGGCCGGCTGATGTTCGTCGTCGATATCCCGCCGCAGTATGAGCAGCGCCTTCGCGCGGGGCGGTCGGCGGAGATCATGGTGAACATCGACGCCACGGCGATGCTCCAGGCGAGCATCGGCGCCGGCTATATCCAGAACATCATCACCGATCAGGTGAGCGAGTTCCTGAGCCGTTCCGACCCGAACTTCCGCTATCCCGTCCGATTGGTGACTCGGCGGGAATTCAACCCCAACGGCGACACCTCCTGGTTCAACAGCATCGTCGCCCTGATCAACCAGATCACGCTGTTGACGACGGTCCTCACCGGCGCGGCTCTGATCCGAGAACGCGAGCACGGGACGATCGAACACCTGCTGGTGATGCCGCTGACGGCCTTCGAGATCGCCATGGCCAAGATCTGGGCCAACGCCCTGGTGATTCTGGTTGCGGTGACGGCCTCGCTGATCCTGATCGTCCGGTTGATCCTCCAGGTGCCCGTGGCGGGCTCGCCCTGGCTGTTCATGACGGGGGTCGTGCTCTACCTCTTCTTCGCGACGGCGCTGGGCGTTTTCCTGGGGACCATCGCGCGCACGATGGCCCAGTTCGCGCTCCTGATCATCCTGCTGCTGATCGTGCTCCAGTTGCTGTCGGGGGGACAGACCCCCATCGAGAGCCAGCCGCCCGCGCTGCAGAAGCTGACGTTCTTCCTGCCGTCGCGGCACTTCGTCAGCTTCTCGCAGGCGATCATCTACCGGGGCGCAGGGATTGAGGCCGTCTGGCCGAACTTCCTGATGGTCGCCCTCATCGGCGCGGGCTGCTTCGTCTACGCCCTGAATCGGTTCCGGGCGTCGATCTCGCTCAGCCGCTGACCCCGGCCGGCACGGCGTCCGGAGGGAGGGGGGCCGGCGCGGTCTTCATGGACTCGGCGTAAGCCTTGACGATCTCATGGACCGGGCCGTCCGCGACGATCTGGCCTCTCTGGAGCCAGACGGCGCGGTCGCAGAGGTCGCGGACCGTCCCCAGGTCGTGGGAGACCAGGACGACGGCGTGGGACCGACCCATCAGGTCGCGGATCCGCTCCTTGGCCTTGGAGCGGAAGACGGCGTCGCCGACGCCGAGCGTCTCGTCGACGAGGAGGATCTCGGGATCGATCTCCGTCGCCACGGCGAACGCCAGCCGTGCGGTCATGCCGCTGGAATAGTACTTCAGCGGCTTGTCGGCGAACTCGCGCAGACCGGTGAATTCGTGAATGCCGTCGATCTTCGCGAGCATCTGCTGCCGAGTGAAGCCGAGCATCGCCCCGTTGAGCAGGATGTTGTCGTGCCCGGTGAGTTCCCAGTTGAACCCGGCGCCCATCTCGATCAAGGGCGCGACCCGGCCGCGAACCTCGACCGTCCCCGAGGTCGGCGGGTAGATCCTCGCCAGCATCCGGAGCAACGTGCTCTTGCCGGCGCCGTTGGAGCCGACGATGCCGATGCGCTCGCCGTGGCGGATCCGCAGGTTGATCCCCTGGAGCGCCCAGAACGCGGAGTTGGGCACGATCCGCTCGCGGCGGAGGATCAGGTCCAGGGCCGCTCGCTTGAGCGTGTACATCCTGTCCGAGTAGTTCACGAACCGCAGCGAGACGTCGCGAAGCTCGACGAGCGGTTCGGCCGAAGCGTCGTCCCCGGAGTCCCTGCGCAATTCACGGCCCTCAGAGTCGGAAAACCATTTTGTCTTCGTTGGACTTGAAGGCGGCATAGCCGATCCCCAGACTGACGCACGCGAGCGCGGCGGCGGCCAGCACCATGCTGAGCTGCGGCCAACGCCCGTAGCACAGAACGTCGTGGAAAATCTCAATGAAATAGTAGGCCGGGTTGAGCTTGAACAGCCACTGGCGATTCTCGAACCGAGTGACCGGGTAGATGATCGGGGTGGCGAAGTACCAGGCCTGAATGAACACCCCCACCAGGTGGCCGCAATCACGGAAGAACGTGTTGGCCGTCGCCACCAGCAGGCTGAGTCCCAGCGTGAAAGCGCAAATGAGGGTGATCGCGACCGGCAGGAACAGCATCGCCGGCGAGGGCCTTGCGCCCAGCGGAATCAGGATCAGGAACAGGGCGGTGAGCGAGAAGATCCCCGTCGTCAGGTTGATCAACACCCGGACCAGCGGAAAGACCAGCTTGGGGATGTAGATCTTCTTGATGAGTCCTTCGTTCTGGATAATGCAGACGGCGGACTCGGTGACCGATCCGGCCATGATCCCCCAGGGGATCATCCCGGCCAGCAGATACAGGGTGTAACTGCCGCCGGCGCTGGAGTCGACGGGCATCAAGGTCGAGAACACGACGGAGAGGACCGCCATCATCAGCAGCGGGTTGATGAGCGTCCAAAGGAAGCCCATGACCGAGCGCTGATAGCGGACCCGCAGCTCCGTCTGGACCATGTTCTGGACGACCGGCCAGAATCGAGTGAGTTCCGTCCGATCTTCGATGAACCGTCGCCGCCAGACGCGGGACGGACGCGAAGCAGGGGCCGCGGGAAAGGTTTCAACGGCCTCGGTCGTCGGTTCGCTGCGGACGTCCATGTTCACGAGCCATCCGTCTCCGTGGTCGAATCCGGGGCGAAGTCCATCCGCCCGCTCGGGCCCGACCGGGGGGGATCTTACGACGAACCCGCGGGACGCGGAAGATCAACCGGGCTGGTCAATCGCTGTCGTCCCGGGGCGTGACCGCTCGAACCCCGACCCGCGCCGCCAGCCGGATCCGCTCGCGATTGGTCATGTCGCCGATGTACTTACGCCGCAAGGCGTTGAGCCATCGCAGCTCACGGCCTTCGTAGCTGACGATCACATGCGTCAGGATCGGGCCGGCGAGGCCGAACGTCCGCTGGAGGCCGGCGGGCACGTCGGCGTTGCAGGCGATCTGGTTGTAACCGACCCCCACGGCGGCGGCGAAGGCCGCGTAGTCGATCCGGGCGATCTCGGTGGCCGTCGTGCGGCGATAGACCGGCTCCTGGAGCATCTGCATGTAGTGGTAGGCACCGTCGTCGAGGACGAAGAACTTGACCGGCAGCCCCAGTCGGGCGGCCGACGACATCTCCATCGCCGACATCAGGAAGCAGCCGTCCCCCGTCACGCAGACGACCTGGCGGTCAGGCCGAACGCGCTGGGCGCCGATCGCCGCTGGGATCGCCCAGCCCATGCTCTGGTTGTCGCTGGGGGTGAAGTATCGCCGCACGCCCTGAACCTCGACCGTCTCCGACGCCCAGTGCGTGGACGCCGTGACGTCAACGAAGATCAACTCCTCCGGCCCCAGCGAGCAGCGGAGCTGGCTGAGGAAGTACATCGGGTCGACGGCCTCATTAATCTGCTGGGTCCGCGCCAGGCAGCGGTCGACGTTCCGGAGGTTCTGAATTCGCCCCCAAAGCGCCGGATCGGGGGGGCGGCGCAGCGTCCCGGCCTCGCCGAGCAGACGATCGAGAAAGACCCGAGAGTCCGAGACGAGGCAATGGCTCGTTGTGACGTTCTTGCCGAGGTTGTCCGGGTTGATGTCGACGTGGACGACGGGGATCTCCGGCACCGCGTAATTGGCCGTGGAGACCTCGCTGTAACGGACGCCGACAGCCAGCACCAGGTCGACGTCCTTGAACGCCTTCTCCGCGGCGCGGGTCCCTTGCTTGCCGTATCCCCAGCCGACGGCCAGGGGGTGGCCGTCGGGGATGACCCCCTTGCCGCTGACCGAGGTGGCGACCGGCGCCTGGAGCATCTCCGCGACGGCCGCCAGCGACGGCGCGGCCTCGATGCAGCCCGCCCCCGCATAGATCCCGATCCGCTTCGACCGGTCGCGAAGGTGGCAGACCACCTGCTGATAGGCCCCCTCGTCGAACGGGACGGGCATCGGCGGCGGCGGCGGCTGGTCGTAGTCCCAGACCTCGGTGAAGAAGGGGTAAGGGATGACGACCCCCACCGGCCCCGGCTCTCCGGAACGGGCCAGGCGGAAGGCGTGGAAGAGGGTTCCCGGGATCTCCGCCTGATGCCGGACGACGAACGTCGCTTTCACGACCGGTCGCAGCAGAGCCTCATTGGCCAGGCCGTGGACCTGGCCGATCGGCGCTCCGGCCGAGCGGTCGATGTCGGTGATGACCGCGACGAGGGGGACGCTGTCGTAAAGCGCCTCGCCCAGTCCGGTCAGGCAGTTGGTGAGGCCGGGACCGGGGACGACGGAGAAGACCCCCGTGCGGCCCGTGGCTCGCGACGAGGCGTCGGCCATGACGCTGGCCGAGAACTCGTGGGCGACGAGCATGTAGGGGACTTCGTACGCCTTCAGGGCGTCCCAGAACTCATTGTTCTGCGCCCCCGGGATGCCGAAGACGCACGGAGTGCACTCGCAGCGGATGGCGGCGGCGGCGGCCTGGGCGCCCGTCATCCGGCCTCGGACGCCGTCGCGATGGGCGTAACGGCCTAACTCCACAGGGCCCGCCGCCACGGGTTCCTGGGCGGCCACGGCCGCTGCGGCGCCCGCCGCGACGGCCGCCGTCTCCAGCGCCCGACGGCGGTTGAGTTTCGGCGTCATGCTCCGACTCCTTCGGAAGAGATCCTCCCCGCCGAGGTGCGGCCCGTATCCTCGGGACGACCTCATCGCGCAGGTCCTGCGAGACCTTCTTATCGGCGTGAGCCCCCCGTTGGGTCGTCCCCTGATCCGTCGATCCGACAGGCGTTTCAGGGCTTGTCGCGAATGACCCTTACGATCCGTCCAATTTATCGCGAAGACGGACCGAGGAACGGTGCGAGGACCTCCCGACGATAGCGGGAACGGTCCTCACGGATCTTCTTGATGCATTCAAGGACGATCGGCCCCGTGTAGCCGATCGCGTCCAGGGCGGCGAACCAGGAGGGCCAGTCGATCGTCCCCTGGCCGGGGGGATGGTGGGAGTCGTGGCGGCCGTCGTTGTCGTGGACGTGCGTTGAGGCCAGCAGCCGCCCGGCGGCGAGCGTTTCCGAGGCGGCGTCGGCCGCAATATGGGCGTGGGCGACGTCGAGAGTCAGGCCCAACTCGTTCCGATTCAACTCCTGGACGAGTTCGGCCAGGTCGGCCATGCGGCTGCCGGGGTTGACTCCGGGAGGCATGTTTTCGACGGCGACGATGATTCCCGTCCCCTCCGCGTGGTCGGCCAGAGTGGACAGAGCCTGGGCCAGGGCGTCGCGGCGGGCGTCGAATTCGGCGCGGTCGGAAAACCCGCCGGGGTGGACGACCAGCACCGTTCCGCCAGCTTCCGCCAGCCAGTCGACGCAGCGGCGGAGGTCGTCGACCGATGCTTCATGGACGGCCTGGGTCGTCGAGCCCATGTCGACGCGCGGGGCGAGGATCGACTCGCCTCCCCAGCAGCCGTGGGCGCTGTGGATGGTGAGACCGCGATCGGCGACGGCCTGGCGCAACAGCCGAGGATCGGGGAGTTCTTTCCAACGGGGGAGGATTTCCAGAACCTCGGCGCCGATCCACTCGGCCAGGTCCAGCTCCGCGTCGAGGCTGAGCTTCGGATAGCCGTAAACGATCATCGTCCCCAGCACGCGCCCGGCCACGTTCGCCATCCTTCGCGGTCTCCCCGATCGGCCTGCTGAGGACGTCTCGGTGGGTGGTGATACCTCTTGTCGAACCGTCCGCTGCGAGTCATGATAGCAGCGGAACGGTTCCCGACCACCGCTACGCCCACGGTCGATCACGCCAGAGGGGTTTGGAGGGGCCTCCCAATGGACCTCCAACCGGCCGGCGATCTCGCGCGGGCCCCCAGCCGGGGGGGCGACGCCGCGCTGAACGTCAGAATGAGAGTCGAGAAAGGACTGCCGCGCATGCCTCCCGCGCCTCTGGTGGACCCTGCCACGATTGATACGTCGAAGGTCCTCCTCGACCTTGAGCAGATCCGCCAGGTCAACCCTCAGCGCTTCGAGATGGAGCAGCTCACGGCGATCGTCTCGATCGATCAGGAGAACAAGCTGATCATCGGCTACAAGGACGTTGAGGCCGACGAGTTCTGGGTCCGCGGCCACATGCCCGGCTATCCGCTCCTCCCCGGCGTTCTCATGTGCGAGGCCGCGGCGCAGCTCGCAAGCTGCTACTGCGTTTCGACCCACCTGATCCAGGAGGGGTTCGTCGGCTTCGGCGGAATGGAAGACGTGCGCTTTCGCGGCCAGGTGAAACCGGGCGACCGGCTTGTGCTGGTCGGCCATGCGACGCGGCTCCATCGTCGACAGACCATCTTCAACGTCCAGGGCTTCGTCGACGGCAACATGGTTTTCCACGGCCGGATGATCGGGGTCAACCTTTCGCAGCAAGATTAACCCAACTGACCGCGATCCCGACCCCCATGACACGCCCCCGCGCCGACCTCGACGTTTCCTCCGTCTTCCTCGACCCCGCGGCCTTCCCCGGCGACGACCCCCTGAGCTGGAACGCCCTCTTCGGCGACGACGGGCCGGTCGTCCTGGAGATCGGCTCGGGCAAGGGCCTGTTCCTGGCCAACGCCGCGCAGGCCCGTCCCGATCACCGGTTCTTCGGGATCGAGATCGCCAAGAAGTACGCCCGGCTCGCCGCGGAGCGAGTCGTGAAGGCGGGGCTGTCGAACGTCCGGCTCTGGCCGGGAGACGCCGGCCACCTGATGGCCAAACGCGTCGTCCCCGGCAGCCTGCGCGAGGTCCACGTCTACTTCCCCGACCCCTGGTGGAAGAAGCGCCACCGCAAGCGCCGGGTGTTCAACGAGAAGCTCGTCGATTCGATCGCCAAAGCCCTGACGCCCGGCGGCGAACTGCACGTCGCCACCGACGTCGAGGAATACTTCGGCGTGATCCGTGAACTCGTCGGAGCCGACACCCGCTTCACCGAGATCGACCCGCCCGCGCTGGGCGATCCCGAGCACGATCACGACTACCTGACGAACTTCGAGCGGAAGTACCGCATCGAAGGTCGTCCGGTATATCGGTCGAGCTATCGGCTTCAGGAAGCCGTGACGGCCGTCTCGTAGGCCCGCCTGCGTTCGTTGGCGCCGGCGGCTTCGGGGTTGCACTCGATCTGGTAGAGGTCGCGGCCGGTATCGGTCGGGTACTGGCCGGTGATGCAGGCCCGGCAGAGGCGGTCGGGGGCCAGGCTGACGGAGCGGGCGATGGCGTCGACGGGGAGGTAGCGCAGACTGTCGGCGCCGAGCTCGCGGGCCATCTGGTCCTGCGCTTCCTCGGTGAGCAGGATGCGCTCGCCGTCCATCTCGGCGAACCGGGTTGCGAACAACTCATCGCGGGTGGACATGTCGATCCCGTAATAGCACGGGGCGACGATCGGCGGGCAGGCGACGCGAAGGTGGATTTCGCGGGCGCGGCCGCGGTCGCGGATCTCGCGGACGAGGGCCCGCATGGTCGTCGACCGGACGATGCTGTCCTCGACGAGCAGGACCCGCTTGCCGGCCAGAACCTCGGGCAGGGGTGTGTACTTGAGGCGGGCCTTGGCGGCGCGGTCGGCGGTGCCTTCGATGAAGGTTCGGCCGACGTAGCGGTTGCGCATCAGGCCCTCGACCGAGGGGACGCCCAGCGAGAAGGCCATGGCATCCGCCGCGGCCTTGGCTGTGTCGGGGACGGGGACGACGATGGTCCCTTCGTCCAGCGGCACCGTCTCCATCCGGGCCAGTTCCTTGCCCAGCCCGGCTCGGCTGAGGTAGACCGAGCGGTCGTCGAGCGTGCTGGCGACGTTGGCGAAGTAGATCCACTCGAAGAAGCAGTGAGCCTGCTTGGGCGAGGGGGCGTAGCGCTCGATCCGGACGCCCTCGGCGTTGGCGATGGCGATCGTCCCGGGCTCCAGCGAGCGGATCTTCTGGAAGCCGAGGTTGGCCAGGGGGACGCTCTCGCTGGCGACGGCGAACAGCGGGCCGCTTTCGGCGATGCAGAGCGGCCGGAAGCCCAGCGGGTCGCGGGCGACGATCAACTCGCCGTGGGCTGTGACCAGAACAATGTTGTATGCGCCGTCGAACCACTCCGAGAGCCGGCGGAAGATGCCGACCCAGTCGGGGTCGACGTCCTCCGTTTGCAGCTCGTAGGACAGCGCGTGCATGATGATTTCGGTGTCGGTATCGCGCTTAAGGTGGTAGTCGCCCTTGGAGAGCAGCTCTTCTTTGAGCTGTTTGTAGTTGGCGAGCTGGCCATTGAAGGCGAAAGCGAACCATTTGGTCCGGCGGCCGTGGTCGCGTTCGAAGGGCTGCGCATTGTAGCGGTCGTCGCCGCCGCAGGTGGCGTAGCGGACGTGGCCGATGGCGACCGTGCCGTCGACCCCTTGCATGATCGTCTCGAACTCGGACTTGTGGTTGAGGCGGAAGGCCTCGGCCACGGTCCCCAGTTCCTTATGGACCTTGATGAGCGCGTTGCGGTCGGCTCGATAGCTGGCCATCCCCGCGGCGAGCTGGCCGCGGTTCTGCATATCCAGCAGCATTCTTGGTACAAGACGCGCCACGCTGTTGGCGTCGCCTGGAATCGGCGCCATCGGCGAGACGGCGGCCCCCGGAGCATGGAACACCGCCGCTACGCCGCACTCGTGGTGAAGCTCGCCCATAGGGTGGGATTTCCTCTGTCCGGCCTGGAGGGAAGACCGGCGACTGAGTCGGGATCGATCAAGGAGTGACGGATCGCACGAAACCTAGACCGGATGTATTCGTCTAGGCCGTCGCCGTCTCTTGATTATAATGGGGACCGCGGTCTCATACAACCTTCACGGAACGGGTCGTGGGGAAATCGGGCAGCACGACGAGGGGAAACGGACGACTCCTCCCAGCCCATCGAGAGGCCGCGGTCGCGGGCCGGCGACGATCGCCGAGGGCCCGGAGAGAGGGCCTTGCCTTGAAGACGAAGACCGACGCCGGCGTCCGCGCCCGGCCCTGGACCACGCGCATCGTCGGGGATCCTTCGCGCCCGCACGTCGCGACCCGCGACCTCGTCCGCGACGAGGTGGTCGTTTCGTCGCAGACCTGGGTCGTCAAGGTGGGGACCAGCGTCCTGGCCGGCCGCGACGGCCGGCTCGACATGGACCGCATCGACCACCTGGCCGAACAACTCTGCCGAGTGATGGACTCCGGCCGGAAGGTCGCCCTGGTCAGCTCGGGAGCCGTCGGCGCGGGGATCGGCCGCCTCGGGCTCAAGGGGAGGCCGGACAACCTCCGTCAGCTTCAGGCCGCCGCCGCCATCGGCCAGTCGCACTTGATGCGATGTTATGATGAAGGTATGCGCAAGCGAGGGCGTAACGCCGCTCAGCTTCTCCTGACGCATGAGGACTTTGACGGCCGGGGCCGCTATCTGAACATGCGGAACACGCTCCACGCTCTCTTCGAGTGGGGCGCGGTCCCGATCATCAACGAGAACGACACGATCAGCGTCGACGAGATCAAGTTCGGCGACAACGACCGGCTCGCCGCGATGGTGGCCAACCTCCTCCAGGCGCAGCTCCTGGTGATCCTGAGCGTGGTCGACGGCCTTTACCTGACCGATCCGGCCAAGCCCGGACCGGCGGAGGTCGTCTCGTGCGTTCAGAAGATCGACGACGAGGTGCTCTCACTGGCTTGCGGCGGCAAGAGCGCGCTGGGAACCGGCGGCATGCAGAGCAAGCTGGCCTCCGCGCGGCTGGTCACGCAGGCCGGGGGCTCGGTCGTGATCGCCTCCGGGACGCGGCCCGATCCGTTGACGCGGATCCTCGCCGGCGAGGAGGTGGGGACGCTCTTCCTCGCTCACGGCAACAACCACCGCGCCCGCAAGCGATGGATCGGACTGACGGCCCGCCCTCGCGGCCGGCTGGTGGTGGACGCCGGCGCTCGCAAGGCGCTGGAGACCGGGTCGAAGAGCCTGCTGGCCATCGGCGTCGTCGAGGTCGAAGGGGACTTCGAGAAGGGGGACGTCGTCTCCGTCGTCGACCCCGAGGGCCGCGAGTTCGCCCGCGGCCTGTCCAATTACGGCGCCGAGGACGCCCGCGTCGTCCGGGGGCGGCACACGCTCGAAGCGCGGACCTTGCTCGGTCCGTCGAACTACGACGAGATCGTTCACCGTGACAACCTCGTGCTGATCGTCTGAGTCGCCGCGACCGGCTGAACCTGCCGTTGCGAGGGTCGCGGGGAGTTCATGCGCTCACGCGCTGGCACGCCGCGCGCCGATGATCCACGACGGGTCGGGCCGACTCGGCGCGCGTGCGGGGCCTTCTCGCGGGGGGGCTCCGGGGCGTACAATACGATTTGACGTCGCGTCGACGTCGTCTGCCCGTCCCCGGCGTTCCGATCGGTGGAGAGGCCCGTCATGATCCCGTCCTGCTCGCGCGACCGCGTCGCCCGACGCCCTAGCGTCCGGCCGATCCTCGCATTCCTGGCAGCCTCGGTTCTCGTCGGCGAGGCCCACGCTCAGGGCTACGGCCCGGATCCGTTCCGCCCGTACAACTCTCAGTACGATCCCTACGTCTTCGGCGTCGCCCCGGGCGCTCTGGACGGCGTCGGCAATCCCTCGATCAATCGCGCCGGGATCCGCAACGCCAATCAGTTCCGCAGCGTCGTGAACGAGTTGAACGGCATCGGCGTCGGCAACCGCCATGACCAGGTCAACCGCCGCTACGACACGGAGTACGGTCGGATCTACCGACCCAACGCCAAGACCGACAAGAACTCCGACTACGAGACTCAGCGAGCCCAGGCGGCCGACCTCTATTTCCGCTACCTCCGCGAGAAGGACCCTCGCAAGAGGGCGCAACTGCTCCGCGAGTACAACAAGGCCCAGAGCGAAACGTCGCGAGACCTTGCCGCCAGCCCCAACTCCAGGAACGCACGACGGCGGTCGTCGGACACCACTCCCTCGCTGGGCGGGACCGGCGCCGCCCGCCGAGCCGCCGACCGCGACGCCGATCACGCCCCGCCGCCTCCGGATTCCGTCCAGCGAGGGCCGAGCGCCGGTGCGCGAGAGGACCTCGCTCCGCCTCCTCCGGACTCCGTGGGACGCGGATCCTTCTCCTCTCGCCCTGGCGCGCGACGCCCCAAGCCGATCGCCCCCGGCGACGAGCCGATCGGCGCGACTCCGTCGGAGGTTCTCGAACGCGCCACCCGCTCGGGAGGCTCGTCCGCCCCGCCGCCGCCGCCGCTTCCGTGAGGTCGCGCACGGCCTCGGAAATCTCTAGCCCGTTGACGGTGAAGATTCTGGCCTTACAATTGGGCCGTTCTTGAGACGCGTTCATAATGCGGATCGCCGCAGGCGACCCCGGTCGAACCCTTGTCCACTCCGTTCGACCTTGCCCGACGGCGAACCAGTCGGCGACGTGCCTCCCGGCGAAGTCGCCCCGCGAATGAATCGCGTCTTTTTTCGGGCGGGACTTTGTGAAACCCTTCACAAGGTCGTCCGCTCCGACTCTCGCGTAGGGACCGTCCTGAGACGATGACCACCAATTTCACGCCGATCTTCCTGTTCCTGGCGATCGCCGTCTTCACCGGGGTGAGCATGCTCGCCCTGAGTGCGTTGCTGGGACCGTCCAAGAAGACGACGATCAAGCAGATGCCCTACGAGTCGGGCATGGACCCCATCGGCGACGCCCGCCAGCGGTTCGACGTCCGGTTCTACCTGGTCGCGATCGCCTTCCTGCTTTTCGACGTCGAATTGCTGTACCTCTATCCCTGGGCCGTCGCTCAGTGGAGCGCCGACCCGGCCGTGGCTGCGGCAGTGACGCCTCCGGGCGCGACGCCGGCCCTCGCGGGCGTGCCGCCGATCTTCCGAGGAATGGTCTTCTGGGAGATCATGGTCTTCGTGGTCATCCTCGCGGCGGCTTTCGCCTACGCCTGGAAGAAGGGGGTCTTCGAATGGCGTTGAACACCTCGCGATCGGGGTCGGAACTGGTCGTCACCCCCGCCGATCAGCCTGAAGTTCCCGAAAACGTCTTTCTGACGACGATGGACTCGGTCGTGAGCTGGTGCCGCAAGCACAGCCTTTGGCCGATGCCCTTCGCGACCGCCTGCTGCGGGATCGAGCTGATGGCCGTCGGCGCCAGCCGATTCGACCTGGCCCGCTTCGGGGCCGAGGTCATGCGGTTCAGCCCCCGCCAGTGCGACCTGATGATCGTCGCCGGCCGGGTATCGATGAAAATGATGCCCGTGCTCCAGCGGATCTGGCTCCAGATGCCTGAGCCCAAGTGGTGCATCAGCATGGGCGCCTGCGCCAGCACCGGCGGCATCTTCGACACCTACGCGGTGGTGCAGGGGATCGACCGGTTCATCCCGGTGGACGTTTACATCCCCGGCTGCCCCCCGCGGCCTGAGCAGATCCTCCGGGCCGTGATGGACATTCAGGCCAAGGTGCAGAAGGGGGGCACGACCTTCGGCAACGAAGGGCTGCCCGAGCTTCGCGCCCGTGAGAAGTACGTCCTCGCTCAGCGCGAGGCCGCCCCCGGAACCGGCATCGCCGACGAGCGCGGGGACGAGGACCGCTACGGCTACCGCATCCCCGGCGGACCGTCGCAGCTCGGACTCGAGGAGACCCGATGAGCGCCGCTCCCACGACCGAACCCGCCGTGCCTTCCGCCGCGAGTGAGGCGATCCTCACTCAGCTCAACGCAGCGATCGCCGACGCCGCTCCCTGCGTGACCCGCTTCCGCGACAACATCCGGATCTTCGTGGCCCCCGATCGGCTGATCGAAGTGCTCACCGCGCTCAAGGAAAAGTGCGGCTGCGCCTTTCTTTCCGAGCTGGGCGGAGCCGACTACCTGAAGTATCCCGGCGCCCGCAAGGGCCCTCGGTTCGAGGTCCACTACGTTCTCCGCAACCTGGACACGATGGGATTCGTCGTCGTCAAGGCGGGCGTGGACGATCCCGATCCGACCCTCCCTTCGGTCTACGGCCTCTGGCCGGGATGCGACTGGATGGAGCGCGAGGTTTTCGACATGTACGGCATCCGGTTCGAGGGGCACCCCGACCTCCGCCGGATCCTGATGCCCGACGAGTTCGTCGCCTTCCCTCTCCGGAAGGACTACCCGTTGCGAGGCCGCGGCGAACGCCACAACTTCCCCCGGCTGACCCGCGAAGAGTCCTGATCCGTTTCCGCCCCCGGAACGACGACCGTCCCCATTCACGCGAGGCCCGAGAGAGACGTTATGCCGGTCAACCTGCTCGACGAGCCCGAACTGGACAGCGAGGCCAAGCAGGCCACCTGGACCCTGAACTTCGGCCCCCAGCATCCGGCCACGCACACCACGCTGCGCCTGATCCTGGAGCTGGACGGCGAGCGGATCGTCAAGGCGACGCCGCACATTGGCTACCTGCACTCGGGCTTCGAGAAGCTCGGCGAGCACCTGAACTACAACCAGTACGTCACGATCGTCGACCGTAAGAACTACATCAGCCCACCGATGAACGAGGTGGCCTGGCATCACACGGTCGAAAAACTGCTGGGCGTCGAACTGACCCCCCGGTGTCAGTACATCCGGGTCATCATCGGCGAGCTGGGTCGGATCTCCGACCACCTCCTCTGCACGGGGGCCGCGGCGCTCGACCTGGGGGCGTTCACCGCGTTCCTCTACGCGTTCAACCTCCGCGAGCAGATCTACGACGTCTACGAGGAGATGTCGGGCTATCGCTTCCATCCCGGCTACACGCGGGTCGGCGGCGTGCTCTACGACTTCAACGATCGCGTCCTGGACAGGATCAAGCGAGTGCTGACCTCGTTTGTGAAGGTCTACTCGGACATGAGCAAGCTCCTCTTCCGCAACCGGATCTTCCTGGACCGGATGCGGGGGGTCGGCAAGCTCAGCAAGGCCGACGCGATCGGGATGTCCTGCACGGGCCCCGTGGCCCGGGCCAGCGGCGTTCACGTCGACCTGCGGAAAGACGCCCCCTACCTGGCGTACCCCGAGTTCGACTTCGAGGTTCCCTACTGCGAGGAAGGGGACTGCTGGGCTCGCTTCATGGTCCGCATGGAGGAGATGAAGCAGAGCGTCCGGATCATCGAGCAGGCGATGGCCAAGCTGCCGAGCGGGCCGGTGAACCTGCCGATCGCCGAGAAGCTGAACATCCCCGACAAGGCGACGACCTACAACAGCATGGAAGGCCTGATCCAGCACTTCGAGCTGGTCATGCCCAACCGCGGGTTCGAGTCGCCCGTGGACGAGGTGTATGCGGCCGTCGAGGGCCCCAACGGCGAGCTGGGTTATTACCTGGTGGCCGACGGGACCGAGTTCGGCTGGCGGGTCCGCACCCGGCCCCCCTCGTTCATCCACTTCTCGGTCTTCCCGCACATCATCAAGAACCACATGCTCGCCGATATCGTGGCTGTGCTCGGTAGCCTGAGCATCATCGCCGCCGAGCTCGACCGTTGACCGCGAGGGACACCCGACCGATGCCAGCCGAAGCCCCGTCCCGCCCGCCGCAGAAGATCGCGATCCTCACGGAGCCGCTGAAGGAGAAGATTTGCGCCCTCTTCCCGCGGTACCCGAGCAAGCGGGCCGTGACCCTGCCGGCGCTGCACATGGTTCATGAGCACCTCCGTTGCGTGCCGATCCAGGCCATGGCCGAGATCGCCGAACTACTGGAGATCTCGCCGGCGGAAGTCCACGACACGATGAGCTTCTACGGGTTCTTCCCTCAGGCCCCCATCGGCGACGTCCGGGTGTGGGTCTGCCGGTCGATCTCGTGCATGCTCCGCGGCGGCGACGAACTGCTGGAGCACGCCTGCAAGCGGCTTTCGATCCACCCCGGCGAGACGACGCCCGACGGCAAGATCACCGTCGAGTTCGCCGAGTGCCTGGGGATTTGCGACCACGCCCCCGCCGCCCTGGCCGACGACGGCCGGGTCTACGGACCGCTCGACGAGGCGGGGGTCGACGCCATGCTCGACGAGTTGAAGAAGGGCCGCAAGGACGAGGCCCCGCATATCTGACGCGGCCGGCGCCGCCCGCAAACGACCGTCCGACCGCCGAAGACCCTGGAGAACCGACGACCGTGGCCACGTTCGAACCCGTTTTGACCCGCAACTGGAACGTCCCCGACGCCCGTACGCTCAAGGTCTACGAGTCGCGCGGGGGCTACCAGTCGGCGCGCAAGGCGCTCACGACGATGGACCCCGACGCCGTCGTCAACGTCGTCAAGGACTCCGAGCTTCGGGGCCGAGGCGGCGCGGGCTTCCCCTGCGGCCTCAAGTGGACCTTCCTGCCGAAGGACCGCAAAGAGACCCTGATGTGCGTCAACGGCGACGAGAGCGAGCCGGCGACGTTCAACAACCGCTACCTCCTGGAACGCGACCCGCACATGTTCCTGGAGGGGATCCTCATCTCCTGCTTCGCCACCCGGGCGTCGACGGCCTACGTCTACCTCCGGTTCGAGTACATCAACGCCTACAAGATCATGGAGCAGGCGATCGAGGAGGCCCGCGCGGCGGGGCACCTCGGCAAGAACATCTACGGCACCGGCTTCAACCTGGACGTTTGGCTGCACCGCGGGGCGGGCGCCTACATCTGCGGCGAGGAGACCGGGCTGATCGAAAGCCTCGAAGGCAAGCGAGGCTGGCCTCGGATCAAGCCGCCGTTCCCGGCCATCGAGGGCGCCTTCCGCAAGCCGACGGTCGTCAACAACATTGAGACCCTCTGCTGCGTCCCGCACATCATCGAGCGGGGGGCGAACTGGTTCAAGTCGATCGGCACGCCCAAGAGCTACGGGCCCAAGCTGTACACGGTCTCCGGCCACGTCGAGAAGCAGGTCTGCGTCGAGCTGCCGCTGGGCGTGACCACCCGCCAGTTGATCGACGACCACGCCGGCGGCGTCTGGAAGGGCCGCAAGGCCAAGGCAGCCGTCCCCGGCGGCATCAGCATGGGTCTGCTGTCGGCCGACGAGTTGGACGTTCCGCTCGACTTCGAGAGCCTCCGCAAGCCGGGCTGCCTGGGACTCGGGACTGCGGCCGTCACGGTCATCGACGACCACACGCCGATCATCGACTATCTGGTCAACACGGCCCGCTTCTTCGCCCACGAGAGCTGCGGCCAGTGCACCCCCTGTCGTGAGGGGACCGGCTGGATGAACAAGACGATCCACCGCATCAAGAACGGCGGCGGGCGGATCGAAGACCTCGACGTGATGCTCCACCTGGCGAACAACCTGGGAATCATCCCGGGGACCACGATCTGCGGCCTCGCCGATGGTGCCGCCTGGCCGATCAAGAACGCCGTGGCCAAGTTCCGCGGCGAGCTGGAAGAGTACATCCGGACCCACCAGACCCCCGGCGCAGGCCCCACGCCCTTGCAGCTTGACATCGCCGCCGGCCGCAAGGTCGACCTGGTGACCATCGGGAACGCGATCGCAGCGCCGACGGCTCCGCCGCCGGCCGCAGCCCTCCACTCACCCGGGCGGCCCTCCGCCTGATCGACGGCCGCAGCCACTGCCGCGAGCCTTCCCTACGAACGCACACGAGCCCCCTGGACCCGAACGAACGATGGCCACCATCATCATCAACGGCGAGGAACACGAGATCCCCGAAGGGGAGAAGCTCAACGCCATCCAGATGGCGAAGCGGGTCGGGGTCGAAATCCCGTACTACTGCTGGCACCCGGCCCTCTCCGTCGTCGCCAACTGCCGGATGTGCGAGGTCGAGGTCGGCCAGAAGGACCCGAAGACCGGCGAGATCAAGATGCTGCCCAAGCTCGTCCCCGGCTGCCAGACGCCGGCCAAGGACGGGACGGTCCTCGTCACGAACAGCGACAAGGTCCAAGAGCATCAGCGGATGATCATGGAACTCCTCCTGATCAACCACCCGCTCGACTGCCCCGTCTGCGACCAGGCGGGCGAGTGCGGCCTGCAGGACTACAGCTACGCCCACGGGCAGGCGAACCACCGCTTCGTCGAGGAGCGGATCGTCAACCCCAAGAAGGACGTCTCCGACCTGATCCAGTTGAACCAGGACCGGTGCATCATGTGCACCCGCTGCGTCCGGTTCACCCGCGAGATCACCCAGACGGCCGAACTTCAGGTCATGCGTCGCGGCAACCACGCCGAGATCGCCACCTTCCCGGGCGTCACCCTCGACGACAACCCGCTGGCTGGCAACGTCGTCGACCTCTGCCCGGTCGGCGCCCTGCTGGACAAGGACTTCCTTCACAAGCAGCGCGTTTGGTTCCTCAGCAAGCACGACTCGATCTGCACCGGCTGCTCCGGCGGCTGCAACATCAGCGTCGAGGAGAACAAGGGGAAGGTCTGGCGGGTCAAGCCCCGGAACAATCCCCACGTTAACGACTACTGGATCTGCGACAACAGCCGGTACGGCTACAAGGCCGGCGCAGCTCCTGACGACGTCATCCCCGGCATGTTCGTCCTCGACAAAAGCGGCGACCACGTTCAGACGCCCATCGACGAGGCTCTCCGCCGCGTCGTCCGGGGCCTGCGGAACGCGGTCGTCGACGGCAAGGCGGTCGCCGGCGTCCTCTCGCCGTTCCTGACGGTCGAAGAAGCGTACCTCATGGCTCGCTACCTCAAGGACGTGACCACCAGCTCGGTCCTGGCTCTCGGTCCCGTTCCCGTCAAGGGCGAGGATCGGACGTTCGCCCCCGACAAGACCAAGGGCCGTTCGGGCGACACCACGTTCCTGGTCCCCCGGCCGTTCACCATCCACGCCGAGAAGGCCCCCAACGCCCGGGGCGTTCGGGCCGTCGTCGAGAACTCCCAGGGCTCAGTCGTCGACTACGCCGATCTGCTCAAGAAGATCGAGGCCGGCGAGGTGGGCGCCCTGTACGTGACGGGCGGCTATCCCGAGGACTGGATCGACGAGGCCACGGCCGCGATGATCCGGGAGAAGGTCGGCTTCATCGTCGTGCAGGATTCGCGGGTCTCGGCCCTGGCTCACAAGGCTGACGTCGTGCTGGCCGGCGGAACTTACGCCGAGAAGGCCGGGTCCTACGTCAACTGCGACAACCGGCTCCAGTACGCGGGGGCTTCCCTGCCTCCTCGCGACGGCTCGCTGCCGGACCTCGACCTGTTCGGCGTCCTGCTCGATCGGCCGGGCCCGGTCCGGTCGGGCGAGGTGCTCGCCGAGGTGGCCGAGGCGATCCCGGCGTTCGCGGCGGTGAAGGGGGGCGTCGTCCCCAAGTACGGCGTCGTACTCGGCGGCGAGGCGGCCCCGGAGAACGGCCAACCGCCGTTCGTCGACGCCTGGTTCACGCCGATGGGCGCTGCGAAGTCGCGCTGATTGAGAAGAGGCGGAGCAGGGCGGACGTGATCGATCACCATACGGCTCGGGACGAAGCGGCGAGGAAGGCGATATGACGATCTGGGTGTTGATCGGGATCCTCATCAAGATCCTGGTCATTGTCGGAATCACGCAGGGGACGGTGGCCTACCTGATCCTGGTCGAGCGGAAGATCGCCGCCTGGGCCCAGGACCGGATCGGCCCGAACCGCTGCGGTCGGACGCTCGGCGTCCCGTTCGCCCTCATCCAGCCTCTGGCGGACGGCGCCAAGATGCTGCTTAAAGAAGACGTGATCCCGAAGTACGTCACCAAGCCGCTCTACCTGCTGGCCCCCTGGATCGCCATCGTGACGGCGATGATCGGCTTCGCCGTCGTGCCGTTCGGGCCGACCGGGCCGGAGCAGATCATCGACTTTCAGCTCGCCCCCAACGTCGACATCGGCATTCTCTACGTGCTGGCCGTCGGCAGTCTGGCGGTCTATGGCGTGATCCTGGCCGGCTGGGCGTCGAACAACAAGTACTCGTTCATCGGCGGCCTGCGGTCGAGCGCCCAGCTCATCAGCTATGAGATCCCCCTGGGGCTGTCGATCCTGGGCATGGTCCTGATCGCCGGCTCGCTCGACCTGAGCAAGATCATCAACTGGCAGACCCAGAAGTTCTACGGCATCCCCTGCTGGGGCGTCCTTGCCCAGCCCCTCGGATTCATTCTGTTCTTCACGAGTGCGTTCGCCGAAACGAACCGCCTGCCTTTCGACTTGCCGGAGTCCGAACAAGAGCTCGTCGGCGGGTTCCACACCGAATACTCGGCGATGAAGTTCGGTATGTTCTTCCTCGGCGAATATCTCCACGTGATCACGGTTAGCTTCATCACCGTGATCCTCTTCTTCGGTGGGTGGGATTTCCCGTACCTGACCTACCCAGAGCAGACGGCGTGGTACTGGACGATCCTCAAAGTGGCGGTGATCACCATCAAGGTGATGATCGCGATCATCTTCATCATGTGGATCCGCTGGACGCTCCCCCGCTTCCGCTACGACCAACTGATGGACCTGGCCTGGAAGTCGATGATCCCGCTGGCCCTGATCAACCTGGTGGCGACGGCCGCGATCGTGCAACTGGTCCGGACGTACTGGAGCTGAACGTGCGACTCGACGACCCCAAGCTGAAGAAGATCGAACCGCCCCGGTTGTCGCTGGCCGACCGGTTCTTCCTGCCGCAGGTGGCGGCCGGCCTGCTGGTGACCGGCAAGCACATCCTGGACGTCCTGATCAAAGACACGGCCATCACCGTGCAGTACCCCGAGGTGCAGCACGTCCCCAGCCCGGTCTACCGAGGCGTCCACCGTCTGAACAAGGACGAGGAAGGGCGGCCCAAGTGCGTCGCCTGCATGCTCTGCGCCACGGCCTGCCCGGCGCACTGCATCGACATCGTCGGCGCGACGGCCCCGGAATCCTGGCCCGACCGCGAGAAGTACCCGGAGAGCTTCGTCATCGACGAACTCCGCTGCATCTACTGCGGGATGTGCGAGGAAGCCTGCCCCGTCGAAGCCATCGAGCTGACCGGCCTGTACGACCTCACCGGCCTGTCTCGCGAGGAGATGATCTTCGACAAGACGAAGCTCCTTTCCGTCTTCGACGTGACCCGCGACGCCGAGCCGATGAAGTTCACCACGCCGCCGCCGGCCGGAACGGGGCCGACCCAGGCGCTCGAATCCCCGGTCAGCTGACCCGACCCGCAGTCTGATCGACCGATCGACCACTAGACCAGGCGACGAAGTCCCATGAACGGTTCCATGATTCTCGCGACGATCGGAGTCGTCCTCGGAGCAACCGGGACGTACATTCTGCTGCCGCACAGCCGCGGCGACGTCAAGTCGCGGAACAACTACATCCTGGGCGGCGTCCTGGCCGGGCTGGGCCTGATCGGCTTCCTGTTGCTCCTGACGCCCCCAGACGTCTCGCCGAACCCCGCGCCGGCGGACTTCTCGTCGCTCGGCATGATGATCACCGGCGCGTGCTTCTACCTGTTCGCCGCCGGAGCGATCGGGACGGCCGTGATGACGGTGACCAGCCGCAACCCGGTCTACAGCGCCCTCTGGTTCACGGGCGTGATCGTGTCGACGGCCGGCCTGTTCCTGCTGATCGACGCCCAGTTCCTCGCGGCGGGTACGGTCATCGTTTACGCCGGAGCGATCATCGTCACGTTCCTGTTCGTGATCATGCTGGCCCAGATGGAAGGCAAGGCCGTCTACGACCGCGCGGCGAAGACGCCCGGTCGGGCGGTGTTCACTTCCTTCCTGCTGCTCTGGAGCCTGATGTACTGCCTGGCCGTGGTGCCGGGTTCTCATCGTCCCCCGACCGCCGGCGCCAACGATCCGCTTGAGGACCGCCTCCGCCGCGGTCGCGAACTGGCCGAGTATTACCGAGGCAAGGGGCCGATTGAGACCAAACTGGTCCTGGAGCGGGCCCTCAGGCCGACCTCCTCGCTCTTCTTCGACGGCGATCACCAGAAGCCCAAGCCCAACGTCGCCGGCCTGGGCGAGGCGCTCTACGCCGACCACCTGCTGACGGTCGAAATGGCCGGCGCGATTCTGTTCGCCGCGCTGATCGCCGCCGTCCTGATCGCCAATCCCAAGCCCCTGCGGCCGGTCGACGCTCCGACCGAGGCCTGACCCCAGCCCCAGGAACCAGACGGACGAAGCCATGATCGACCTGTTCACAAGCCAGCTCCTGACCAACTACCTCCTGGTGGGCGCGGCGCTCTTCGCGCTGGGGATGCTGGGGTTCATCTCCCGGCGGAACATGATCGTGATGTTCCTGTCGGCCGAAATGATGCTTCAGGGCGTAGCCCTGTCGCTGGTGGCCTTCGGCCGCTACCACGGCAACTGGACGGGCCAGATCTTCACGATCGTGATCCTGACCGTGGCGGCCTGCGAGGCCTCGATCGCCATGGCCCTGATCGTGATCCTGTACAACCGGCGGTCGTCGCTCGACGTGACCCTCTGGCAGGACGTTCGCGAGCCCGGCCTGGAGCCGTCCGACCTGGCCGAGGAAGCCGCCGAGGCCGCTCCGCTGGAGCCCGTCGCCGGTCCCGAGTCGTACCCTCACCTGACCCCCGCCGGCGTCGAGCCGGCCCACCCGATGAAGCCCTGGACCGAGCGCCGCAGCTGAGAGCGGGCGAAGCGAGAACCTAGAGGAAGAAGAGGAGCCGCGTCGTGGGTTTCTTCGTGTCGAACATCTGGCTGATCCCGTTCTTGCCGCTGCTAGGCGGCTTGATCGCGGGGTTCGGCGCGCGTCGGTTCAAGATCGACCCCTTCATTCCGGTCGCGCTGGGCGTGGGCCTGGCGTTCCTGGTCTCGCTGGGCGCCTGGGTCTCGGCCGACGCGGAGAAGACCGTGCTGGTCTCCAAGTGGATCCAGGCCGGCTCCCTCTCGGTGCCGCTGGAGTTCCGCGTCGACGGCCTGACGACGCTGATGCTCTCCATGGTCACGTTCGTCTCGACCCTGGTGATCGTCTTCGCCTCCGGCTACATGCACGGCGACCCGTCGTACCCGCGGTTCTTCGCGTTGATCGGCATGTTCGTCTTCTCGATGACCGGGCTGGTCCTCTCGAACAATTACCTGCTGACCTATGCCTTCTGGGAAGGCGTGGGCGTCTGCAGCTACCTCCTCATCGGCTTCTGGCACGCGAAGCCCTCGGCCTCCGCGGCGGCGATGAAGGCCTTCATGATCAACCGGGTCGGCGACGTCGGCTTCGCACTGGCGATCTTCTGGCTCTGGACGATCGTCCCGAATCATGACCTGAGCTATCAGAACGTGCTGGCTGAGTCGACGCTGCACGGCCTCTCGGACGCGGCCAGGATCGGCATCCCGCTCCTCCTCTTCTGGGCGGCGACCGCCAAGTCGGCCCAGATCCCGCTCTATGTCTGGCTGCCGGACGCGATGGAAGGCCCGACGCCCGTCTCGGCCCTCATCCACGCCGCGACGATGGTCACGGCCGGCGTCTACCTGATCGCCCGGTCAACCCCGCTGGTCGCCCTGGCCCCGGAGGTGCAACTGCTCATCTCCATCACAGGCTGTGCGACGGCCCTGCTGGCGGCCCTGATCGCCCTGACGCAGAACGACCTCAAGCGGGTGATGGCCTACTCGACGGTCAGCCAGCTCGGTTACATGTTCATGGCTTTGGGGGCCGGCGTCGGCTCGGTGGCCAAGCTTGCGGTGGTCGCCGCGATGTTCCACCTCTTCACTCACGCCTTCTTCAAGGCCCTGCTGTTCCTCGCATCCGGCAGCGTGATGCACGCGATGGGCGACGTGATCGACATGCGACGATTCCGCGGTCTGCGGCATCGGCTTCCGATCACCTGCGCGACCTTCGCCGTCGGTGGACTGGCTCTCGCGGGCATCGTGCCGACGGCCGGGTTCTTCAGCAAGGACGAGATCCTGCTGGCTCTGGAATCCGCCCCGCACGCCGCCCATGAGATCCACTTTGAATACGGCTGGGTCTACAAGGTGATTTACTGGATCGCCATCTTCACGGCGTTCATGACGGCCTTCTACACCTTCCGGGCGTTCTTCATGACCTTCTGGGGCCCCGAGAAGCTCCCCAGCCCGGACGATCCGGAGGCCCTGGAGCTTGTCGACGCCCACGCCGCCCACGGTCATGGTCATGGTCATGACGATCATGGTCACGGCCATGGCGAGGCCCACGGTCACGGCGGTCACGAGATCGGCGTCGAGTCGCCGCCGATCATGACCTACCCCCTGATGATCCTCGCCGGGTGCGCGGTCCTCGTCGGCATGGCCTTCGGCCCGACCGGTTGGTTCGAGGGGCACTTGCACCACACGCTCGGCTTTGAGGGGCTCGGCGGCGGCGAGCACGCCTTCAGTTGGGGAACGGCGATCATCAGCACGCTCGCGGCGCTGGCGGGCATTGCCATGGCTTATGGCATGTACGCCGAGCCCAGCCCGCTCCCGTCTCGGATCGCGACCACGATCAAGCCTCTCTACAAGGCGTCGCTCGGCAAGTTCTACATCGACGAGATCTACCAGGCGACCGTGCTCAAGGCGGTGACGGCTCTGGCGGCGATCTCGCGGATGCTGGACGTCAAGCTGGTCGACGGGATCGTCCAGGGAGTGGCCAAGCTGCCGCGAACGGCGGCCCGCGAGGTCCTCTCGAAGTATCAGAACGGCCTGATCCAGTTCTACGCAGCAGCCTCGGCGCTGAGCATCGTTCTGCTGCTCTGGGTGCTGCTCTTCACCTGAGATCCACGGACTGCACGCGAAGGCGACGAACAAGCGGCGAAGGCTTTCTGAGGATGGTTTCGATGGCGATACTGTTGGCGGTCACCGTGTTCCTCCCTCTGCTCGGCGCGCTGGCGCTGGTGCTGACGCCCGGGCTTGACCAGGGGGCGGCCCGCAAGATCGCGCTCGGCTTCACCGTCGCGACCTTCGCGGCCTGTTTGGCGCTCCTTGCGGGCTTCGAGTCGTCGGTGACGACGCCGCAGTTCGCCGCCGGTCCCGACGCCGGCCCTTACGGCTGGTCGTGGATCGGTCGACCCGACGTCCGGTTCGCCCTGGGCCTGGACGGGATCTCGATCTGGCTGTTCGTGCTGACCGGCCTGCTGATGATCACCGGCGTCTTCGCTTCGTGGGAGTCGATCAAGGATCGGTCCCCGTTGTACTACGCCTTCCTGCTGTCGCTGGAAACGGGCCTGCTGGGGCTCTTCGCCTCGCTGGACGTGGTCCTCTTCTACATCTTCTTCGAGTTCACCCTGATCCCGTTGTTCTTCATCATCGGGCTCTGGGGCGGACCGGATCGGCACCGGGCCTCGGTCTACTTCTTCCTGTACACGCTGGCCGGCAGCCTGCTGACCCTGCTGGGGGTCATCGCCCTGGTCGTCGTCCACATGCAGTACACGCCGGAGCATCGGCTCACCTTCTCGATCCCCGAGCTGACCCAGGGGCTGGCCGCTCTTCAGTGGGACGAATGGTACAAGACGGACTCCTGGGCGAGCCCGCAGGTCGCCATCTTCCTGCTGCTGCTGGCCGGGTTCGCAATCAAGGTGCCGCTCTTCCCGTTCCACACGTGGCTCCCGCTGGCCCACGTCGAGGCGCCGACGGCGGGCTCGATCGTCCTGGCCGGCGTGCTGCTGAAGGTCGGCAGCTACGGCCTCCTGCGATTCAACATGGCCATGACTCCCCTCGGGGCGCAGGCCCTCTTCCCGCTGCTGGCGACGCTCTGCGTGGCGGGGATCATCTACGGGGCCCTCGCCGCCCTGGCCCAGAGCGACATGAAGCGGTTGGTGGCCTATAGCTCGGTCAGCCACATGGGCTTCATCGTGCTGGGCATGCTGGCGATGAACGACACCGGCCTGAACGGGTCGGTCATCCAGATGGTCAACCACGGCCTGACGACCGGTGCCCTGTTCGCCTGCGTGGGCATCCTCTACGACCGCTATCACACCCGAGAGATGGGCCAGTTGGGCGGGATGTGGGAGAAGTTCCCGCTGCTGGCCTTCTTCTTCATCTTCTCCTCGATGGGCGCTGCGGCGCTGCCGGGGCTGAATGGATTCGTCGGCGAGTTCCCGATTCTCTCGGGGATGTTCGCGGTGAGTTGGAAGACGGCCGCCCTGGCGACGACCGGCATGGTTCTGGGCGCCTTCTACCTGCTCCTGATGATCCGTCGGGTCATCTTCGGACCGCTCGTCGAGCCCGGCGGTCACGACGATCACGGCCACGGCCACGCCGAGGTCCCGCCGATCGCCTGGTACGAGATCGCCGGACTGGCCCCGCTCATGGCCCTGATCCTCTACATCGGCCTCTTCCCCGAGCCCTTCTTCTCCCGGATTCGTCCGGCGGTCGAGGTCGTGGATCGGATCGGGCGTTCCGAGGCGCTCACGGCGGCGAAGGTCGCCGCGGCTCCCCCAGTCGCCACTCGCGGCGAGGCCGTCTCCATGACGGCGTCCGAGGCCCGCTGACTCCAAACTTCGTACCGACGCGGCAAGACACGAACGCCCGACGCACACGCTAACACGGAAAGCCGGAGATGACCCCCGAACTCGCCTACGAGACGGTCAAGCAGACGCTCCAGGTCCTGTCGCCCGAGATCCTTCTGCTGCTCGTGGCCATGGCGATGATGACGGCCGCACCCTTCGTCCGCGTCTCGCGGAACGGCTGGTGCGGCGCGGCCGCGGCCGGGCTGGTTGTCAGCCTGCTCGCCCTGTTCGCCTCCAGCGACGTCCATCCCGACCCGTTCGTCGGCTCGGTCGTGAACGACGCCATGTCGTTTTACGTTCGCCTGTTCGTCATTCTCACCGGCTTCGTGCTGCTCGGCCTGGCTCACCGCGAACCCCCTGAGGACCGCTCGGCCGAATTCTTCGGGTCGCTCCTGATGATCCAGGCCGGCGCGATGCTCGTCGGGGTCTCGAACGACCTGATTCTGCTGTTCGTCGGCCTCGAACTGGTCAGCATCCCGACTTACCTGCTGCTCTACCTCTCGCGGCGGACGGCGTCGACCCAGGAAGCGGCGACGAAGTACTTCTTCCTGAGCATCTTCGCCTCGGGACTACTGCTCTACGGGATGACCTTTCTCTACGGGCTGACCGGTACGACGAACCTGAAGGCCCTCGCCGTGCTGACCGACCTGCCGTACGTCCCTCACCTGTGGGTCGGCCTGGTCGCCGTGGTGTTCATGATCGCCGGCCTGAGCTTCCGGGTCGCGGCCGTCCCGCTTCACTTCTACGCCCCAGACGTGTACCAGGGCTCGCCTATCGTGATCGCGGCTTTGCTGTCGTGGATCCCCAAGGCGGTCGGCTTTCTGGCGATGATCCGGGCTTTGACTTCGGTCCTCGCCTTCAAGGGGATGGAAGACGAGTTGGTTCACAAGACCGTCTTGCTCTGCTGGATCATCGCCGCCGCCACGATGACCCTGGGGAACGCCGTCGCCTTGCTCCAGACCGACCTCAAGCGACTGCTGGCCTACTCCTCGATCGCCCACGCCGGCTACCTGATGGTGGGGATCACGGCGGCCTTCGCCGGCGGGGCGCGTGCGTCCGCCATGTACAACGGCGTCGAGGGCATTCTCTTCTACCTGGCGGCCTACGCGTTGATGACGTTGGGGGCCTTCGGCGTGATCCTGGCACTGCGAAAGGCCGACGGCCGGCCGATCACGACGATCGACGAACTGTCCGGTCTGGGATGGACCCGTCCCGTGGTCGCCCTTGGGATGACGATCTGCCTTCTCAGCCTCCTCGGGTTCCCGTTCTTCGCCGGGTTCTGGGGCAAGTTCCAGATCTTCGCCGCGGCACTTTCCGCCAGCACCGGCGACGACGCCCGGCCGATGCAGGCCCTGGCGGTCATCGGCATGCTTAACGCGGCGGTCGGAGCCTACTACTACCTGAGGATCGTCGTCCTGATGTTCTTCGGGGAATCTCGCGAGCCGCTCTCGCTGGGGGGGGGCTGGCCCGTCGCCGTGGCGACCGGTGCCTGCGCCGTGCTGTCGCTGCTTTTCGGGCTTTACCCGGCCCCGATCTCGCGACTCTGCCATGAGGCGGCGGTGGCGGCCAACACTCGGCCCGTCGTCGAGCCGGCGGTGGCCGGCGCGCAGGTCGCGCCGACGGGCGTGGCGGTCCAGAACTGACCGACGCCGTTCTTCGGCCTCAGACTTCGCTGACGGCGGTGGTCGCGACCTGCGGCGACCGCCGTTCTTCGATTCGAACCCACTGCTTGTAGATCCAGCCGCCGAGAAAGACGCCCAGCATATCGAAGAGGCCGTCGTCCAGCCGGGCGTCTCGATTGACGAACGCCGTGAGCTGGCCCAGTTCCGTAACGACAGTCAGCGCGAGCCCGCCGAGGATGATCGGCAGGAATCGCTTGGGCGATGGTGCGGCCTTCAGCCAGAGGAAGGCGAACACCACGAACAGACCGGCGTGGACCAGCTTGTCGAAGTTCGGGATCTCGAAAAGCCGGGTTTCGTCCCCCACCTTGTTGACGACGCCGCGAGGCGTCCAGCAGAGCGCCGCGATCAGAATCGTCCATCCCACCGCCGCGTACCACCACTTGCGCATCATCATCCCTCGCGGGTTCTGTCGACCGAACGGGCGTCGTCCGCCAGGATATTCTAATCATAGGGCGTGGCGAACGCCCCCGCAGTCGCTCTCGGAGGTTTCTCTCGTTTTGCGCGAACATCCTCCGGAGGTCATGCGTCTTCCTGGGTGTTCGCGGACGAGAGCGACGGGCCGAGAGCCGGGCGGGCAGCCTGGGCGGCACGACGAGATCGTCCCCAACGGAGCCGAGTCATGGACTCGCAGCGTTCGCAACAAACGAGGAATTTCGGCCAGGGCCTACGCCGGTCGCCCGTCGCGAACGCGAAATGGGCGAGCCCGCGCCTCGGCCTGCCCCTCTCGCGACGCTGAGCATCGATCGACCCTCCAACTCTGGAGCCGATCGAGGCCCGGCCGTCGCAGACGCCGGGCCTCTTGCATTTCATGCTTCCCACGGGTCGGTAGCTGAGACAGTGTAGCGCCGCGTTGAAGCCGCGGAGACGTGGATTCGAGCGCCACCCGACCCATCGATACGAAGGCGCCCTCGCGAAGGGTGGGCGTCGAAGGACCGCGCACGCTTGGCCCGTTCGTCTATCGGCAGGACGCCGCCCTTTCAAGGCGGCGAGGAGGGTTCGACTCCCTCACGGGCTGCTCGGAGTCGGGGTTTGCGCCATACGACCGGAGCGACTGGGGGCGCGGGCGGTCTCCAAAACCGCCGTCTCGCGGGTTCGAATCCTGCCGGTCGTGCTGTCGGATGAATGATCGTAACGGGACGTGGGAAAGCCTGGGAATCCGCCTGCCTTGGGAGCAGGAGAGCGTCGGTTCAAATCCGACCGTCCCGACTGGTAACAGATTGAAGCAATTGGACTTGCGTGAATGGTGGTCAGGCGTGTACAATGATGGAATGCGGTAGACTACCGAATTCCGGAGATACGCCATGTCCGCAAAGCCCCCATCCTATCGCTTGCATCGGGCCTCTGGTCAGGCCATCGTGACCATCGATCGGCGAGACCACTACCTCGGGAAACACGGCACGCCGGAGAGCAAGCGAGCTTACGACCGGCTCGTCTCCGAATGGCTGGCCAACGGCCGGCGTCTGCCGGATGGCGACGTTCTCCCAATCTTCTCGCTGATGCGGCGATACCTCGAACACATCAGCGGCCGTTACGAGTCGAACGAGCCGGAGCTCATCAAATCGGCGCTCCGGCCGCTGTTCGATCTTTACGGCGACACGCCAGCGGCCGAGTTCGGGCCGCTGGCGTTGGAGGTCGTGCGCGAACGGATCCGCGCCAACGGCCACGTGCGGAGTCAGGTTAACCGCCGGGTTCGAGCGATCGTCAGGATGTTCCGCTGGGGCGTCTCTCGACAGTTGGTGCCATCGTCGACCTGGGAGGCGTTGCGGTCGCTGGAAGGGCTCAGGCGAGGTGAGCCCGGGACGCGAGAGGGCGACCCCGTGCGGCCTGTGGCTGACGTCGACGTCGACGCCGTGCTGCCTCATGTCAGTCGCCAGGTACGGGCGATGATCGATCTTCAGCGGCTCACAGGTGCCAGGCCCGGCGAAGTCTGCATCATGCGGACGTGTGACGTCGACGCCACGGGAGCCGTGTGGACGTATACGCCGGAGCATCACAAGACCGAGCATCACGGTAAGCGTCGGACGATCTACATCGGGCCGAAGGCGCAGGCGGTGTTACGGCCGTGGCTGAGATCCAACGGCTACGCGTACCTGTTCAGTCCTCGGCATGCAGAACTCGAACGCCTCGCGATGATGGCGGAGGCGAGAGGCGGACGGGTTCAACCTTCCCAGGTCGATCGTTCGTCCGCTGGCCGCATGGTGGCTCTGGGCGGCTATTACATGACTGAGGTCTATCGACTGGCGATCCGTCGAGCCGTCGACACGGAGAACGCCTTGCGTCGCGAGAAGGATGGAGACAAGGCGAAGCTCGTGGGCATGTGGTCGCCGAACCAGCTTCGTCACAGCGCCGCGACGAAGATCCGCCGCGAGCTAGGCATCGACGTCGCGCAAGTGATCCTCGGCCACAGTTCGCCAGCGATCACGGAAATCTACGCCGAGGTCGATGAAGCCAAGGCCGTCGCCGCGATGCAGCGGATGGGGTGAGAGGGTGCGTTGATTCGCCATATCCTTGGCTGCGAAGGGGGCCCGTTCTATGGGCCCCCCCTGTCTTCTCGCTAGACGATGGGTTGGTCTTCTTGGCGTCGGCGATCGTCGCAATCTACGGAGAGCGCAAGCCCAGCCGTAGTCATCGGATCACAATATGCATGATGCCTTCTTTATGCGTAATGCCAGTAGTCAGAACGTAAAGCGATTTGTCAGAGAGATAGGCGACGTCTTCCATGTTGAGGGCTCCCGGACGCCGATCTTGGACTTTGTGGCTGCCTCCCGCGATCTGGGTTTTCCACCCCTCTGACGTGTCTACGAGCGTATAGGTGACTTTGAACACCGCCATTAGCATGTCTGGCTTCGGGGTGGCGAAATTCAGTGTAACGATGCTCCCTTTCTTCGTGTCTTCCCACATCACCACGACGGTATCGGCATCCCCGGGATGGATCAACGGCGGTATCTTCGTTGCAAAAACATTGTTGAGTTCACATGAATTAATGTAAACGACCTTGTCGAGATGGTTCGTTATCGTGATCACGAGCGACCTGAAGGCGGTTTTCTCGGCGCTGATGTAAGTATTGATGGCGCTGATGCCTGCGTCGATCAGTTGTACGACAACGGCGCTAAGTGCGACCGCGACGCTCGGGTCGATGGATGGTGATTCCGCCGACATCTTCGAGAGGAGTTCACCGCTAGTCTGGTCGTCGGGTTTCAAAGGCGAGGGTGATCCTGTCGACATTCCGGGTTCCTCCAATCAGGGGGGCCGTGTGAAGACGTGGGGATGTGATTCGGGACTCACTGCATCTCGCTGCGGACACCGAAGGTGGCAGGGGCTATCGCGGATGACGCCAGAGGCGCGCGCCAGTTCAGCGGGGGAGAAGACTCAACGTCGAGGAGCCCGGAACGACAGCGATACGATCGAGTCGAGGGCGATCGTCTGAGTATGCCCATCGCCTAGATCCACTCGCACGACGTCGACGCCGGGACAGGTCAACATCTCCGGGCGGTCGACGCGGGTCGACCTGCCGTCCATCGTGTTGATCGCGAACGGCCGGAATGGGTCCATCTTCAAGGCGGATCGGATCGTCTCGGCGGTCATGGCTCAGTCCTCCGCCGATTGCTCGCGGACCTGGCCGGCGGCGGCGGGCTCGTCGTATTCGATGCCAGCCAGCATCGCGACGTCCAGGACACGCACGCCGCCCCTTTCGCGGGGATAGATCGTCACCGAACGCTTGCCCTTGGGCAGGGCAGCGAACTCGGGATGGTGCAGATGGATCCACTCCCCGCTAGGGAGAATGACGCTGAACGGCTGAAACGGACTGGCGTGGATCGCCTCGTAAAGATCCTCAGTACGCATCACCTATGCCTCCTCACGTCCCGTCGTCGGCTTCAGACGACCTTTTGGCAAAAATGCCAAAAGGTAGCGGCGGCTATCGCGGCGGCGGTTCCTCGGCAAACCCTCGCGACCTCAGATACTCAACAAGGGCGGCGTCAACAAGCTTCGAGGTGTCCGTTCGGCAGAACACAGCCCCTCGGTCGACCCACCCACGCCACTCAAGGTTTCCCTTGATCGTGAGGGCGACCGGCCGTCTCGCCGGCCCGATAGACTCTGCCTTGGCTTTCCGCTTGGCCACCAGCGTTGTCCTCATGGCGGTCTCCGTGGTCCTAAACGCGGACGCCAGTGTAATCCAGGTCTCTCCACGGTACAACCAGGGGTGATACTTGGCAACCCTCTCGGTGCGTCAAAAATACATACCTGGGTATTGACCTCGGTATGTACCTGGTGATAGTGTCGCTGCAACATGGGGATGTAGAAGAGCAACCCCATGTTGATCAAGACAACGGGCCGAGAAGGTGCGGCCAACACCCTCCCGGCCCTTGGAAAGCCCCCTGATAGCACCAGGAGATTCCCCATGGAGATGCTACGTCATCCCTCGATCGAGGGCAAAGCCCCCGCGCGCTCTGAGGCTGCCGCCCGTTTTGTCAATTTTGACAAAACGATGGCCGACGCCGACGCCGGTGTCAAAAGTGACACCGCTCGCTCTGCGGCGGTTTGTCGAGGAGTTGTTTTCAACTCCTCGACAAAAGCTGACTCCCGAGATGGTGAAACCGCCATCTCGGGAAAGGCCGCAGCCGATGCCATCAGTTTCTCGCCGCTGGCGCTTCGCCAGTTCGTGGAGGCGTTCGTCGAGGCTGGGCGCCTGACGGAGGCGGTCGAGGAGATTCAGGGTGAAAGCTGCCCCTCGCCGGTTCAGTACACGGGCGTTGGCGATGCGTTGCGGGTGGCGTGCCGGATTGCTGCGGGCCGTCCCGCGTGGAAGCGGTTCGATGATGAGCACGTCGTCGACGTCGACGGCTGGCGTGTGGTCGTGACTCCGTCCGACGACGTCGGGGGGTTGGCTCCGGAGGATATCGCCGTCGAGCGCATCGACGACGATGATCCGGCCGCATGGCCGTGCTGGACGGACCAGAGCCGTTGGACGATCAGCGACGCGGACGCGGAGAAGGGGGTGGCACGTGGATAAGCCCATCGCCATGCGTCCTGGGAGTCTGGTTCTTCGTGCGGCGGCGGGTGAGTACCGGGAGTGTCTGAAGCGGTTCCGGCCGGGCACGGCGGCTCCGATGATACCGTTGGGCGAGACCGAGGAAGAGAAGGCGGAGGCCGTGCGGAATCGCGACTGCATCGGCCAGCTTCTGGCCTACGCGTTGATGCAGGTTCACGGCTACTCGCACGACGACATTCCGGAGGCGGCGATCGCGGCCGAGGTCTGCGGCCTTCTCGTGGTGTACGACCCCGCAGACGGTCTTGAAAGTGGCGTTGACGTCCACGTCGTGGACCTGGACCGCGTCATCGGTTTCGGCAAGACGGCCGCTGCCGGGCGAGGGAAGGGGGCCAGCCGTGCGTAACGATCGCGGCCTCAGTGAGGCGAACAAGCGGAGGCTGGAGCGGGCGGCGTTGAAGATCGGCAAGGCAATCCTCGCAGGGGTGCCGTTGAACGGTATCCCGGGGCTCGCGAGCGAGGGTAAGGAGCCGAATCCTCGATTCGGCAAATTTGCCGAGTCGAGAGCGACCCCGTTCCGTTCTCACGTCATCGCCGGATTCCGGACCCCGGAGACCCCGGCCGAGCTGCTGGAGCTACTCCGCATCGTCATCGACACGACCACGCCGTTGCTCGCTTACCCAGGACGCGACGCCAGTGAACTGGAGATCGCGTTTGAGGACGGCAGGCTCGCGACGATTCGGGTGGAGACTGCGTGAACTTCGCAAATCCTCGATTGGGAATTTTTTCCCAATCGAGGGATGAAGGACTGCGGGTCTGATCATCGGGACAAACCGGGGATGACGTGTTAACATCGATGGTCATGCGTCCAGGTGTTGGCTTGCTTACGAGGGAGGGCTTGCGATGGACGAGAATCCGAACGACTTGCTGACGACGGCGGAGGTCGGTGCCGTCATCAACCGCGCGACTTACATGGTGGCTCAGTACATCAACTGGCACGGGCTTCCGGCGACGCGGAGGAGCCACCGGTTGTACGTCCGCAGGTCCGACCTGGACGCGTGGCGGCAGCGGCCGGACATCGCGGAGATGCTGCGGAGGGGCGATGCCGCCAAGGGCGTCGGCCCGACTCCGGCCGAGCGGCGTGAGGCGAAGTCGGCTGCGATGCTGGCTGAGGCCCTTGGACATCCGGCGACGGCGTCCGGGGCGTGAGTCGATCCGCTGGGTGAACCTGGATTCCGGGCACGAGGCCGTTGGGAGACCTGCGGCCTCGTTTCGTTTACGGGGGGTGTATTCCGTGCGAGTTCTGGGCAGCGAAGACCCTGCGGCGTTCGTGGATGCGAGGAAGCCGGGAGAGTCTCGGCCGTGGGATGGCTCCGACCTGGAGTTCCACGAACTCTGCACGATGTTTCCGCCGATGGACGGCGAAGCGTTCGCGATGCTTGTGGAGAGCGTCCGTAAGCATGGGCCGACGCGAACGGTCGTGCTCCATGAGGGGAAGATACTCGACGGACGCCACGCTTACCGCGCCTATCGCGAGGTTGGCGTGGAGTTCAAAGTCCGCGACTGGAACGGCGAGTACGGCACACCGCTCGATTACGTGCTGGCTGAGAATCTCGTGCGTCGCGACTTGACCAAGAGCCAGCGCGCGGCATTGGCGGTAGAGGTTAAGCGGCGAAGGAACGAGGAGTATCAGGGCAATAGCATCGCGAACCTAAATCGGGAGGGGAGGATTCCGAAGGCTTGTCGAGTTGTCAATGTTGACAACTCGACAAGCGACGCGCGCGGTGAGGTAGCAAAAGCATTGAATGTTTCCGCCGGATACATTCATGCGGCCGAGAAGGTGGCGGAAGCATCGCCGGAGACGTTCGAGCAAGTCAAGCGAGGTGAGGTGACACTTCAAAAGGCCAGAGAGGATCTTGGCCTTGCCAAGCCGAAGAAATCCAAGCCGGCTCCGGCTCCGGCTGATTCCGGACTCGTCACCGTCAACGGCGAACGCAAGTATGACGAAGGCGTTGAGCGTGCGAGAGCGGCTGGTGTGATCCCGGCCGGCGTCGCCGTCACCGTCGAAGATCCCGGCGACGAAGCCGGAGACGTCATCCAGGCCGTTCGCGAGGAACAGGCTGAGGAAGCGGCGAAGGTCGACGACCTGACCGACGACGAATGGATTGCACGTCTGCCGCTGGCGTCGGTTCTCACGGGCGTCTCGCTGACGCGGTTCCGGATGGACGCGCTGTTCTTCCGGGCCTTCGAGCAAAAGATGCGGGGGTCGCTCAAGGCGTTCTACGGCAAGGCGGCGAAGGCTTATTACAAGGGCTCGTTCCGTGGCGTCGTCGGCTACGGCATCGAGCGGCTGCTTAGGGTTGAGCCTCCCGACCGCTGGCGGAAGTGCCCGCCCACGGACAAGGGCGGATGCGATGGCAAGGGGACGGTGCCCATCGTCGGCGAGTGCGGCCTGTGCAAAGGCCGGGGATACTTGGCGCGCTGATCAGCGCATGAAAAAGCCCCCGTCAGACCCGGGCAAGGCCTGACGGGGGCGGAGATCCTTGGGGCGTCCCGTCGTCGTTCACACGCGAGACATGCTCATGATATCAAACGGCGAGTGCGATGACAAGTGCCACTCGACTCGGATCGCGCTGGATGCGGCGATCGAGTATGCACGCGCCGGGTTCCGGGTTGTTCCATGCCATCCGAGGGCGAAGGAACCGGCGATCGCGGGGTGGCAGCATCGGGCGACGGATGACGAGCGGATGGTCCGGCACTGGTTCGAGAATGGACCGTATCGGAACGTCGCGCTGCTGATGGGGGGCGGAGTCTTCGCCGTGGACCTGGACGGCGACGAAGGTGTTGAGTCCTGGGGGCGGCTCGTTCACGGCCGGAAGGTTCCGTGCACGGCGACGGCGGCGACGGGCGGAGGCGGCTGGCACTACTTGTTCCGGACCACACAGAAGATCGCTCCGCGCGTGGGCGTTGAGACTGGCGTCGACATCCGGGGCGACGGCTCGATCATCGTCGTCGCCCCTAGCATCCACCCAGAGACCGGCAACGCCTATCGTTGGGTCTACCACCCGGGCGACGTCGCCATCGCTCTCGCTCCCGGATGGCTGCTGGACCGGATCCACGATCGGGAGGCGGTGACATCAGATCTTGTGCGACCGCCGGCGATGCCGACTCATGACCGGCCGTGCGAGGACGTCGACGCGCTTGCGGCCAAGGTCATCGACCGATTCCCCGTGCAGCGGCTCCATAGCAGGAACGCGAGGATGCTGAGGGCGACGGCGTTCCTGATCGGCCAGAACTACCGGCTCGACGTCGTGGCAGCGGCCCTTGAACGCTGGTGGCTTCACTTCTACGTCGGGGGAACCATTGGCACGGACCCGCGCGAAGCTCCAGGGATGATCGGCCAGACGATCGAGTCCATGGTCAAGGCTGGGAATATCCGCTTAGCCAGCGCCGGCGTCGACCACGAGGCCGCAATCAGGGCGGTTGAACTGACGCCTGCGCTGGCTCAGATCGTCAGTTCAACACCCAATGTAACTCCTATAGGTATGGGGGGAGAGAAGCCAATACCTAAGGAGTTACATCCCCTCCGGTCCGAGAACGATCGTTGGTTCCTCGAGGCGTTGGGAGTCCACTTCACCTATGAGCGCGGGAGGAGCGAAGGCGACCGGCTGAAGGCCACCAACGGTCAGCTTCGGAACATCATCCGCGACCGGCACAGTGTCGTGCTGAATCCGAACCAGATGGAGCGTCTGAAGCGTAGATACATCACGCGACCTGGGAAGCCGGCTGAACGTTGGGAAGCGGCGGTTCAGGTTGCGACCGGCGACAGTTCAGGCAAGACGTGTGAGTTCGAGTTGACCGGGCTGCTGGAGTTGCTTGATCCCAGGCCGACGGATGCGGCCGTTCCCTCGGAGGAATCACCGTGTCCGATATCGGTTGCCTCGTGAAGTCGCGGGCCAAGCGGAAGCGTCGAGCCGGGCGACGGAAGCCCAACGCACGCGGGAAGGCCGCTATCCCCTCGCTGGCGGCGTTGGCCGCTGCCGAGTTGTACGAACTGCCGTTCGGCAAGTGGAAGGGCTACAGCCTCGCCCAGGTGTTCGAGCGAGACTCAGGCTACGTGGAGTGGCTCGCGCGTGAGGTGAAAGCCATGGCCGGTGAGATGGCACGTGCTTACGTGGCAGGCCGAGCGACCCTGTGACGATGCTCCCGACGTCGAGCGACGACGACGCGATAGAGCGGATGCCAGGGGCCTTGCAGGGCAACCCAAGTGAGGCGAGCCAGCGGCGGGACGGGGAAGGCGACCCCATGGCGAAAACCACAAGCCGCGATCGCGAGCAAAATATGTTTGGGGCAAACGACTCCAGACCGCCACACTCACGGCGACCATGTTTTTGCGTCGTATTGGCACCCCTAATTGCGACGCGAGACCAATTGCACCATTGGTTCCCGCCCAAAAAGCGACCGGCTCTCGATTCGGCAAATTTGCCAAGTCGAGAGCCTACGTGTGATTGACGCTCCAACCTCCCTGGAGAACGCAGCGATGTTCATCGACCGAGACGGCGAAGGCGTGGCGACGTACGGCCTCATGAAGTTCGACCGCGAGTCGGTCGAACGCGCCAGGGACGTCGCAATGGTTGCCATGCACCGCCAGGGCGTGCCGTTGCGGGTCGTCGGCCAGTTCTTCGGATTGCCCAAGTCGACCGCTGGCGACCGCATCAGGGCCGCTGAGGCGCGGGGGCTGGTCTGACTCCGCTCGCTCCCGATCCTCCCGTTCCGCTGAATAATCGGCGATTCCACGCGCGCTGATTCGTGCAACGCAACGCCAAGCGCATATCTACTAGACAGTCGGTGTACGGATGGATATTATATACGAGATATGAAACGGCATCTGCCGACGTCTAGACGCTTTCACGAGACAACGGGAGTTGAGCGATGCAGGTCAAGATGCTCCGGGATTACGTTCTTCCTGACGGTCAGCCGGTATCAGATGGAAACATCGTGGTCGTCAACGAAGAGCTTGGCCACAAGCTGGCGAGGTTCGGCGTCGCTCGGCCTTTTCTCCGCTGTCGCGTGAAGGAGGCTGGGACCATCCTTCGGCGGTGGTGTGACGTCGGCGACGTCGCCGAGACCACCTCCGACGACGACGGCCGGCTTGAATACGAGACGGCGGTTCGCGGCCTGAGGACGGCGCGGTTGGGGGTCAATCAAGAGATCACGGCCGGCGAGACCAAGGTTATTCGGGCTGACATTGCCGTCGACATGGTCATCGCCGGCTGCGTTGAGTTCGCGGAACTGCCGGCAGGCGCTGTGAGCTAAGGGCGGGGGCGGGGCGAGGACGACGCGTTCCAGGTGAGGCGAAAGGGGGCGAGCATGGCGGTTCTGCGAATGGCCAGCGGCAAGGCGATCGAGTACACACCGCGAACCTACTCGTTCGCGAGGGCGTTTCGGGCTGCCGAATTCGCCGTTGGGGTTGATCCCCCGGGATTCGAGGGCGACGTCGCCAGGGCGATCGACGAGACGACGGGCGAAGCGAGGCGACGGCGCGGCGGCTTCAGCGTGCCGATCAGCATGATGCAGGTGAGCCGTCGCAACCTGGACGCGACGTCTTTCGACTCGGCGATTCCCCTGGTCGTCGCGCCGCCGGCCGAGTTCACGGACGTGCTCCGATCGAAATCCGTTCTCGGGGCGATGGGCGCTCGGTTCGTCAGCTTGTACGGCGGCGGTCAGCCCACGGCCATTCCGAAGAAGACGAGCGGAGCCACGGCGGCTTGGGTCGGCGACGGCGGAACCATTCCCGACAGTGACATTGAGTTCGCCAGCGACCCCAGCGCCAAGGCGTTGCAGACTGTCGGCGCTCGCGTGAACATCTCGCGTCTGGCGTGGCAGGCGATGGACGACGATCTCGTCAGCTACTTCGTCGGCGAGTTGGCTGAGGCTCTGGCCGTCGAGGTCGATCGGGCGTCGCTGGTAGGCGCTGGCGGTCTGGAGCCGACTGGCCTGTTCAACCTGGGTGCCGTCCCCACCGTGGCGATCGGGCCAAACGGCGGAGCCTTGACCCGGGCGAAGGCTGTTGAGGCGATGAGGACGGTGCACGCGGCCAACGGCGACGCCCCGGTTGCGGCGCGGATGGGCTGGGTGACGAATCCGGCGGTGGAGGAGAAGCTTCGGAACACGGACGCTTCCACCGGGAACTCCGGCGCGTGGCTGTGGTCGGACTCTGACCGCATCGTTGGCAGACCCGCAATCGCGACCACGAGCGTTCCAAGCGGCTACGCCAAGGGCTCGGGAACGGGGCTCAGCGGCCTCGTCTACGGGAATTGGGCAGACGTCGTCGTCAACCTCAGTCCCTCCATCAGGATGATCGTCGACACCTACAGCGTCGCCGCCAACGGCGGGGCGCGGATATCGGCGTTCCTGGACGTGAAGATCACGTTCCGGCACCTGGAGTCATTCGCAGTCTTCAAAGACGTCGCTACGGTCTGACGACCGCCAGCGTCTGGGCTCGGAATCCGGGGCGTCGGGTGGGAGGACGAGGGACGTGGATCAATATCGGCGGGTTTGCGGAGGGACTCTGGCGCTTCGGAGCGGCGCCGGCGGACGTCAGGCGTTCCGAGGATACGCGGTCGTCTTCAACGAATGGACGACGCTGTCGGAGGACGATCGGATCGTCCAACGCGAGGTCATCCGACCGGGGGCGTTCCGCAACGCGTTGGCGGCGAAACAGGACGTTCGAGCGCTCATCGACCACAACCCAACGCTCGTGCTCGGCCGCACGAAGGCGGGAACTCTCCGGCTCCGTGAGGATCTTCGCGGGCTCGCCGTGGAGATCGATCCTCCCGACACGCAGGCGGGAAGGGACATCGCCGTGAGCCTGAATCGCGGCGACGTCTCTCAAATGTCGTTCGCGTTCCTGCCGCGCAAGGGCGGTTGGGATAGGGTTGTCCGCGATGAAGGCGGTCGCACGATCGTCGAAGACTCGATCAGGGACGCAGACCTATTCGACGTCTCGATCGTGACTTACCCGGCTTACGAGGGAACGTCGATCGGCGTTCGCGGCGGAATCCTGAGCCTGGAAGAAGCCCGCCGCTGGCTGGCGACGAGCCAGGCAGGGGGCAAGGCCGGGTCCAGGTTCGACCCGAAGCGGCCGTTCAAGAAATCCAGTCCCGAGTTCCAGGCGTGGATGGCAGACGCTGGCAAGCGTCTGAAGGCTCTGGAGGCTCGCGCGTGGGATTCCAAGCGTCGGGCGTTGGGGGGTGGACGATGACCCCAACCGTTATCCGACGTCGGCCGGTCTGCGGCCGCTGCGGCTCGTGCATCGTCGAACGCGAGAGCGGATGCGTCGTGAGCGTCATCGGCCGCGATCCACGCCTCTTGGCGTCGTCGACGCTCTGCGACGACTGCTCTGAACGCCTCGCCGAATGGCTGGGTGCCAGGACGCTGCGATCGGCCGAGACGCCTCGCACGGCGGTCGTCGATCCACGGCGTTTCGAGTCCCGTTGACATCGCGGAGCAACGCGCCATGGGCCTGGAAGCGATCGAGAATCGACACGCCGCATCGACTGCGGCTCTGGACGTCCGGTGCCTGAACGCCTACCAGCGGCACCAGTCGTTTGCGAAGGCGGCGAGGGCCGTGGGCGTGACGCTGGCGTTCTGCCGTGCGGCCGTCGAGCGTGCGAGCCAGGTCGAGACCAGGGCTCCGGCCCCGACCCGGCTGCGGCTCACGAGGCCGGAGCCGGCCGCTGTCGACGACGGCGTGAGCCCGTCTGAGGAACGTGGGTGGGTTCGGGACGTCTTCAAGTACGGCATGACGCTCGCGGACGTCGCCGACGCCGCTGGCGTGACCATCGACCGTGTGAAGCGGGGCGTTGCCGCCGCTCGCGCCCGGGGCGTGGACCTGGGCGACGTCCGACAGTGGGTTCCGGATGCGGAGCCGTTGTTCCCGATCGACTCGTTCACGCCTCAGAGCACGTGTCCTCACCATGGGCCGATAGCTTCTGGGTGGCGAGTCTGCTGCATGGTCTGCCATGCGTCGGGGCTCGACGACAGGCCGGAGCTAAAGATCAGCCGCAGGACGGTGCCACGGCATGCGGCTGCGAAGGATCCGACGTCGGAAGTACGAACCAATCACAAGAGGGCGGGGACTCGGCGCGAGCGTCGGGCAGCGATGAAAGGCGGTGCCGTATGAACCAGGCAGCGAAATGGACGCCGGAGCGGATCGAGAACGCGAGGCTCTCGCTGTTGGTCCGCATGACGAACCAGGGCCTCACCTATCGAGCCATCGGCCAGGTTCTTGGGATCTCTCCGTCGACGGTCTGTCGGACGCTTCAGGCGATGCCTCCGGCAAAACGGATCGAGCTGGAGTCGCTCGACTGGCGGGTGTGAGTTCGGTCCTGAACTGAGGTGGATCAAGTGCAAGGGGGTGGCTGATGGCGACGATCGGCAATATCAACGTCGGTATGGTGCTAGACGCGTCCGGGTTCGCCCGGGGGCTCGGCGAGGCGGGCGCTGAGGTCAAAGGGTTCCAGGGAAACGTGGTTGGCCTGGGGTCGACGCTCAGGGGACTCGCCGTTGGATTCGGCGCGCTGAAGGTTGGAACGTTCCTGTTCGACGCAGCGAAGCAAGCGGCTCACGCGCAAGAGGCGATCAATTCGCTCAGCATCGTCTTCGGCGACGAGGCCGGCAAGATGCAGATGTTCGCCAGCGACATGGCGAAGAGCTTCAACGTCGGCGTGAACTCGATGCTGGATGCTCAGAACCAAATCGGGAGCATCTTCCAGGGGGCGGGGTTCAAGGGTGGCGACGTCAAGGATATGACCGAGGGCCTGACGAAGATCGCCATGGACATGGCGCGTCTCAAGGATACATCGTTCGAATTGAGCAAGGATAAATTCCTGTCGGGGCTGTCTGGAGAACAGGAGCCGCTGAAGGCGTTCGGCATCGTCTTCGACGAGGCTACGGTGAAGGCCAAGGGCCTCGAGATGGGGCTCGGGGGCCTGGGTCACGAGTTGACGGCTCAGGAGAAGGTTCTAGCGCGATACGCCATCTTCGTCGACAAGACCAAGTTCGCAATGGGCACGGCGGCTCGCGAGGCGACGGGGGCTGCGGCCCAATTCGAGTCGCTGGGCGGGGCCTGGGAAAATCTGTCCGTCACTATTGGCGAGACGTTCGCTCCGGCTCTGGGGAATTTCCTGGGAGACCTGTCAACGGGCTTGATGACCGTCGACAAGCTGTGGAAGGACAATGAGGCTTCAGCGACGACGTGGTTGACCGGCCTGACGGCGAATCTGGGGGTGGCGACGACGGGTATGGGGGCGTTAGCCGAATCAGTCGGCCTCGTCGGCGACTCGATCGAAGGCGTCGGCGTCATGGTCAAGGACATGCAGGCGAAGACGACATGGGGAATCGGCAAGGGGGCCGGATTGCTGGGCTGGATCATTGGTGAGAACGACAGAACGCTGGCTGACGGCGGCTTCCTCAACAAGTTCGGAGTCGGCGATTTCTTGAAGGTGTTCGGCGAGGATCTCGATCGACTATCCGACGAACAATCCGGCAAGCTTGGAGAGGCACTGATCGGACCGGCCTTCTCGGAGCGGATCAAGAATTCGTTCGACGAGATTCGGGCTGAAGCCGAGCGAACTCGCCAGGCCCTCGCGAGCAAGCCGATCCTGATTCCGATGCTGCCGCAGCGCATCATGACGAAGATGCAGCCGATGCCGCTGGGCATGGGCATGGCTCAACTCGCCACTGGATTCCCTGGCCAGATGGGTATGGGAGGCCTGGGAGCGATCGGCGGTATGGGTGCCATGGCGATGGGGGCGAACAACCTCATCAACGCGGGCATGGGCGGCGCGATCGGGCTGACCAACCCCCTGTCCAACTCCCCGATGTTCAGCGCGGCCTATCGCCGTGGATCGGCCGAAGCCGCGTCGGCTGAGACACGCCTACGCTACGGCGGCGGTAAGAACGACGTCGCCAACAACACGCGGCGTACGGCCGTCGCCGTCGAGAAGATCGCGACGAAACAAGAGCGTGAGGCGTCGAAGGCTCAGGCGTCCATCGACATGGCAACCCGGCTCGACTGGAGTTGATTCAAGAGCCGCCAGCGAGGTCATCGAGAAGGCTGACGGAATCGATGGGGCATCCCGCTTCCGACGCCACCAACCCCGCTTCGCCAGCGGGGTTTTTTCATGCGCGGCACGAACCTCGAAACAGCGTCGGTAGTCTACTGGTTGAACACTCGATACTCGACCGAATCACGAGAATACCGCGTGTTTTCGTTATGGCAGTGAATACGCAAGGTGTTTGATTTCAATGGCTTATACCGTTGTACGTGTACAGATAGACCCTCTTGGGAGCAGGAGAGCGTCGGTTCAAATCCGACCGTCCCGACTGGATGAAATCTTGATGAACGGAGGATGAGCATGACTCAACGCCGCGACCGCGACCGCTGGAAACGCCGACTCCCGCAATTCGGCCGAAACGGGGTCGTGGTGTAACGGTCGCACATCGGCCTTTTAAGCCGGGAGGTGGGGGTTCAAATCCCTCCGGCCCCATGACGAAGCAAGTCCGGCCCGCAGCTCCGAGGCGGAGCCCCCGGCCGATAACCGGGAGGGGGAGGTTCGAGTCCTCCCGGGCCGATCGAAACGACGGGACCAAAGTGCTAGCGGCAGCATCCCTGGCTCTTAACCAGGCGGGTGAGGGTTCGAGCCCCTCTGGTCCCACTCGGCGAAAACGAAACGCACTGGGGGTCCGACCGGACGGACGCCGCCCTCGTAAGGCGGAGGAGCGGGTTCGACTCCCGCCCGGTGCTCTCGGCTCTTTGACAACCCGGCGTCGGCGAACGAATGAACGAATGATGTCACGATCGATCGACCGAAAGACGCGCCCATGATGTAACGGAAGCCTACCGTCTTGCCATGGCGGACGCGCGGGTTCGACTCCCGCTGGGCGCTCTCCTTTCCTCAGATCGTCGCGAACGAAATATGCAGATCCAGGGTGGCGAAACGGTAGCCGCACTCCACTGTTAATGGAGCGCCCTCGGGCGTGGGGGTTCAAATCCCTCCCCTGGAGCTGAGCGAGCGATACGGAAGGGCAAGCCGACCGGCGACGGCGTCCGACTCGAACTCGGGTGAGCGATGAGCCTTGGGGGTTCGACTCCCTCCCCTTCCGCTGGATGATTGCGTCCCTGGCCGAGCGGTCAGGCCCCGGCTTCCCACGCCGGACAGGCGGGTTCGACTCCCGCGGGGCGCTCTCGGGAATCGGCCAACGGCAGGCCCCCTGATTTTGGCTCAGGCAATGGAGGTTCGAATCCTTCTTCCCGAATCCGGGGCGGTCGCGGCTGGTCGCGACGCCAGGCTCTGAACCTGGAGGCGTTGGTTCGATTCCAGCCCCCGGAACTGAGAGTCCGTCCCACGAGGGCCGGGGACTGTCCCAATTTTGCGAAGTTTGCGAAGCAAAATGGGACTGTCCCCCTCTCCCCGAAGCCCTGTTGGGACGGACTCTGATCGGATCGTACGGCTCGGTAGGCAACTGGAAGACCACTCTCGTTCAGACCGAGAGATGCTGAGGGTTCGAATCCCTCCTGAGCCATCGCGAAGTACGCCCTTGTGGAGCAGCCCGGAGTGCTCGCCGCTCTGTCGAAGCGGAGGCCGCGGGTTCAAATCCCGCCGGGGGCGCTGGCTTGATCGGTTCGGTGTATCGGAGAGCTTTCATGCAAGACCCAGGCGCGGCCGGCGCCCGGCCGTCCCTCATGAGGACGGACCTCCCGGATCGACACCGGGGCCTGGGACTCGCGGGCGGACCGGCGTCCTCCCCGGTCTCATAAGCCGGGAGCGATGGGTTCGACTCCCATGCCCGCAATGCTCGTTCGTGATACGGCACGGTAGGCAAACCGGCAAAGCCGCCAGGTCGAGAATCTGGTGCCTGTGGGTTCGACTCCCACCCGTGCTACTCCGTTTCAAGCGACCGTCCCGTGGTCCAACGGCTACGACTCCTGTCTTACAAACAGGAAACGGGGGTTCGATTCCCTCCGGGACGACTGGCGAGGCTCCTCATGGATTGAGACCTTCGCCGAGATGGGCGGCTGGTCCAACGGGAAGACGCCTGGTTTGCACCCAGGAGATCGGGGTTCGATTCCCCGGCCGGTCCACTGGTTCGATTCGAGGAACGACGGAAGGCAGCCGGATACGGTTGGCCGGGCCTCTTTGCTAAAGAGTGCGCTCAGATGGGCGTGAGGGTTCGAATCCCTCGCCTTCCGCTGTATTGGTCCTGGTGGTGAAACGGACGATCACACCTCGCTTCTAACGAGGCGTTCCGGGTTCGAATCCCGGCCGGGACGTCGAGGAGAGCGATCACACGACGGAAGGGCCACCCGATCGGCGACGGGACCCGCTTGGACGGCGGGCGAGCGACGAGCCTTGCGGGTTCGACTCCCGCCCCTTCCGCCTCGGCTGGATCAAGAGCAGGCAGAGCCCTCGGGGTGTGCCGGATTCGCACGCGACCCTCCGAAGGTCAAATCCGCCGTTCTCTGTGTGGAGTTCGTGGCGCATAAGTCGTTACTATTTAGGTCCTTGTGGAGATTATGAGAAATCGACAATGTTCCTGAATTCCCGGATTTTGTTCCTAAATCACCCCCCTCGACGGGGATTCAGGAACAAATTCAGGAACACGGACAATCGTCCTAGGAGCCCCCAGAGCGTGCCGGATGCGCGCGGCCCTCCGAAGGCCGAGGACCAGGTTCGACTCCTGGTGGGGGCATCGTCGTCCTCGGAGTGTGAGGGATCCGCACCCAGCCCTGCGAAGGCTGTAGACCAGGTTCGACTCCTGGCGAGGACGCTCAAGAGGGCGGGGAGCCGCATGGATGGGACCGCCGAATTTCACGCCCTAGCACGAAATTGGTTGTAAACTTCCCGACGAGCCGACTTTGGCTCCAGGGTCGCTGCAACCGGGCGAATGGGTCGAAGGGGCACCGCGATGCCTGAGTCGGAGTCAGCGAGATCCGGCGGGCTGAAAATCCTCCTAGGGTTCGCCGTCGCCTTCGTCCTGGGCGGATACTTCAGCGTCCGGACTCCGTTCCTCTCGACGTTCTTCGGGGGCCTCAGCCCCATCGCGCTGGGCACGCGAGAGACGATCACGCGCCTCGAACGCGCCAGATCCGAGGCGGAAGGCCGCTGCAGCATCGTACAACTCGTCCTGGCCGGAAGCCGCGACCTCCATAGAAAGGTGGAGGGTCGCAGGCTGTATCTGGCCGCGAAGGTCGAGGCCGACGCGTTGATCGCGTCGTTCTCGGCGACCCTGCTTTGCGGCATTGATGAGAAGGAACTGGCCGCACTTCAGGAGATGGGGAAGACCGCCGAAGGACAGGTAAGGTCTTTCATCGT
>NZ_JAALCR010000034.1 GCF_011065895.1 Paludisphaera rhizosphaerae
CTTGGCCGGAGCCTGAGGAGCCGGGGCGATCTTGGCCGGAGCCTGAGGAGCCGGGGCGATCTTGGCCGGAGCCTGGGGAGCCGGGGCGATCTTGGCCGGAGCCTGAGGAGCCGGGGCGATCTTGGCCGGGGCCTGAGGAGCCGGGGCAATCTTGGCAGGAGCCTGAGGAGCCGGGGCGATCTTGGCAGGGGCCTGCGGGGCGGGGGCGACCTTACCAGGCGCCTGCGGCGACACCTGGCCCGAGACGCTCAGGGCAATAACTAGAACCGCGCTGGTCATCGCGATGTCCTCTGTGATGAGAATTGTCGGTCGACGTCTCGATCGACTGTGTGAACTGACAGTCCCCTGCTGGTCTGGGCTCGGTCGATGATGCTCATAGTCCGAACTCCAACACCACCACCCTGTCGTTCCCTTCGGAACGACTCGAGGAGTCGTTCGTCGGGGTCTGCTTCCCCTTCCGTTTTAGAGGAAACAGCCTAGGAGGCCTGGGATGGTGGCGGAAGCTGCGGCGCGGTCGTCATGGCCGACGTCCGCCGCTCCACTGCCGGGGTGGCCAGAGGTGGTTATCGGCAACACCTTCGAGAGCGTTCACTCAACTTGTGAAAATCGAGAGCATGCCGCCTTGGGGAGATTTGGGGGCTTTGACGAGTTTCAATAGCATGGGGGTCAAGGTATGACGAATTGAGATCGTCCCCTGGCGGATGTGATGCCGAACCTTGAGAGGTCTAGCAAGGAGGCGCCGTCCTTCGAGGGCGGTGGAGTATGAGTTCTCGGGCGAAGACAAGGTGGTCTTCGACGAGGGCGCCCCATTAGGATGCAGCATCCTCTAATCTACACCGGTATCGGGAGGCAGCATGCGTATCGGCAACCGGCTCGGCGGCGCGGTGCTTGGGATGGCCGTCGCCCTCTGTGGGGCGACGACCGTTCGGGCCGAGTCTGCGGAGCAAGTCGTCGCCGTCCCCCTGGGGGGCTCGCTCGAGGCCAGGGAAGGCGAGCATTACTACGGTGTGTACGTCCCTACTCGTTTCGGGGGCGAACTGACCGTTAAGACGAGCGAAGGGACCGTCGAGGACATCAAGGGTCCTAACGGTGCGGGGCGGACCAATGGTCAGGAGGTTGGGGTGGACCAGCAGGGCTGGTACACCTTCAAGGTGATCGGGGCGAAGAAGCCGTACCGGGTGGAGACGAAGTTCATTCAGAAGGCCCAGAGCGTTAAGAAGCCCTGGAACTTCTACTACTGGCCGACGAAGGCCGACTCGTTGCATGAGCCCTGGGCGGGCGGCAATGCGCGAGTCGACACGTACGATCTGAAGGGGGACGACGTTCGAGTCTACTCCCCTGGCGGCTACGTTGAGCCGGGGAAGGACATCATCCTGGCGGGCCGCAACGGCCTCCTGGAAACGGTCCCCGCCTCCGGCGACGACGCGACGTGGTTCCCGAACCTCTATGACGACCTCTATTGGGCGGGCCCGAACAACACCCTGTTCCAGACCCCTTCCCCGCTCCTGAAGTACGACCAACTCTTCGGAACGTCGGCGCGGATTTGGGAAGCGGTCAACACGCAGAACAACGACATCACCCGGTGGCCCGGCCACTGCCTGGGTGGAGCGGTCGCGTCGATCTTCTTCAACGATCCCGTCCCGGCTCCCGGAACGGGCATGACGAAGGACGAGCTTAAGGCCCTTTACGCCGAGCTGGGCGAGAATCATCTCAACCACCGGATCGGCGACTACGCGACCGACATTCCCGCCGGTCCGCCCCGTCCGGGTTCAGATCCCACCGACTGGAAGGCCCCTCGCGTCCATGCGATGTACGAGGCCCACATCCGCGGCGAGCGGAAGGCTCTGCTCTCGAACATGCGGGCCTTCCCTCCCCGGGGAACCGAGGCCGAGGTTTGGAATCAGGCCGTCCACATGTACGTCGCGGAGTACAAGGCGATCCCCGGCCGCGGCCCTCGCGCTGTGAACATCAACATTGAGGTGCACGCGAACTCCGGCTCGTCGTTGAACGGTCAGGACGATAAGGATCGCGTCGTCAACTACCAGTACAACCTGGTGTACGGCCTCGACGGTCGAGTTGATGAATCGAATCCTGGCGCGGCTGACTGGATCTCTGTGAGCGGTGAGGCGCTCTACGCTCCTCTCAACGTTCTGCAGGTCATCGACTCCGCCTGGCAGGGCCACAACCCGTACGTGACGATCGACAAGGTTCGGTCGCTCGACATGGCCAACGGCGGTGCGGCCAACAACCGGTTCGCCGGGAAGGCGCCCGAGTTCCTGCCAGTCGCTCAGTATGAGGCGGGTCGGCCCCTTCCGAGCGTCGGAACGATGTTCGCTGGAGCCACCGGCGACAACAGCTCGTCCCCACGACGCAGCGGCTTCCTCGGATTCTTCCGCGGACGCTGACGAGTTCCAGAGCGAATTTGGACGATCGCATCGCCCGACCGGACCCTGCTCAGCGAGGTCCGGTCGGGCGTTTTTCGTTACCCACGACCGACCGATTCGCCCGGGTGATCCGGACGATCGTTGTATCCGGTTGAGCGGAAGCGTTTGCCGAGCCGGACGTCTTTTCCAGTTCGGTATTTTCGTCACGGCTGTTCAAGTTTCCCGCCGTGGAGGTCGATGGATAAAGCATCGCGAGAGACATCAGCGCTGAGGGTAGGCAGACGATCCCGTGGCGCGATTTCCAACCTCTCCGCCCGAACACACGCATTCCACGGCAGCCTGACACAGGGGCGACAGCCATGACTTCGATCCTCGCACCCATAGACGACGCGACCGCCCGGTTCGACGACGACGGGTTCGAGTGGGGAATGGCTCTGATTCAGGTGCCGGACGTCCGCTCGGTCCTATCACAGCCCACGCGAATCGACGCCTGGGAGCGGTCGTGGTCGGAGCGGACGCGCCCGAGAACGAGAGTTGGCCGTCCGCGTCGTCGGCTGCGTCGTGAGTTTCGCACGGCCGCCTGCGTCTGCCTGGTCTTCGCGCCGATCGCCACGGCGATTGGGGCCTGGGGACTGCCTCCGGTCCGGTCGGCTGCCGCCGCGCTGGTCGCTGATGCGACGAACGCCGAGGAGAACGCCGACGCTGGCTCGATGAAGATTCGCCTCTCGATCAAGCCGGTCGAGGCCGAGCCCGAAATCCCCGTCGTCTTCCCGGGCTACCTTCTTCCCGACGAGCATCCCCAGGAGTCGTCCCATGAGGGAAGTTGACGAGGCCCTAAGCCGAGCCTACGCCCAGCGGACCGAGGCGTCCGTCACGCCCCACTCACCGGCGCGGAGATCGCCGCCGGCTCGGCCGTCGCGGATCTTCATGCCACAGGCCCCCGCCGGAGCCGCTCTGGAGTGGCCGGAGGTTGTGGGGGTTCTGGAGCAGACCTGGGGCGATCGCTTTCGTCAGATGGCCGACCGCATCCTGCAGGCGCGCGAACGCCTGGGCGTTCGTGTGCTGCTCTTCACAAGTTGCCACCGCGCCGAGGGCCGAACAACGCTCGTTCTGACCCTCGCCCGGACCCTCGCCCGCCGCCCGCTCAGGACGGTGATCGTCGACGCCGACCTCTCCGGCCCAATGCTGGCCCGGTCGTTGGGGCTTCGCACGACCGTCGGCCTGGACGACGTGATCGAGGACGGCAGGGACGTTGAGGATGCTCTGATCGAGGCTCCCGGCGAGAACCTCTGGGTTCTGCCGATGCGCGCGGCGGTCTCCCATCCGAAGGAGTTCCTGGCGAGCGCGGGCTGGGCCTGCGCGATGGCCAAACTTCGGCGCGATTTCGATCTGGTCCTGGTCGACGGCAGTCCCCTGTTCACGGGCCTCTCGGCGGCCGTGATGCACCGCTCGGTTGATGCGGCGGTGCTGGTCCACAGCCGTGACGCCACGGGCCAGCGTTCGATTTTGCGGGCTCGCGAGGTCCTCGAAGCCGGAGGCGTGCCCCTGCTGGGGCTCGCAGAAACCTTCGCCTGAGCGGACGGAACGGCGTCAGGAGGACGCGGGCGTGTACGAGGCGCATTTCGGGTTGGAGCGACGACCCTTCGGCGAAACCGCCTGCGCCTCGGCCTTTGTCGCGCTTCCCAGCCGCGCGGCCGCCCTGAGACGAATCCGGTATGGCCTGGAACAGGGATTGGGGCCCGCCCTGCTCTACGGCGGCGTGGGAGTCGGCAAGACGCTGGCCGCGAATCGATTGGCCGCCGACATGGGCTCGCCGACCGTCCACCTGACCTTTCCCTCGATGCCGGCCGTTGATTTGCTCGCCCATCTCGCCCATGAACTCGGCGGATCGCCTCTTGAGGTTTTCACAATGGCCGTCGCCCTGCGAAGGCTGCGTGAGGCTCTGGCGGAGCACGTCGCGAGAGGACGTCGGCCGCTCTTGATCGTCGACGAGGCCCAACTCGTCCAGGACGCCTCGGTTTTCGAGTCCCTTCGACTCCTGCTCAACTTTCAGTCTGCGGGAACGCCCGACCTGGCCCTGCTGCTCGTGGGGACGGGCGAAGTGGTCTTCCAGCTCCCCGGCGGCTTACAGGATCGGCTCGCGGCTCGCAGCCTGCTCCCGCCGCTGTCGCAGTCTGAAACGGCCGATTACATCGTCGGCCGGCTCGCGTCGGCCGGCGTGCATGAGTCGCTTTTCACCTCTGAGGCGATTCTCGACCTTCACCAGGCGGCCCTGGGTGTGCCGAGGCGATTGAACCACATCGCCGACCTCGCCCTCCTGATCGCCTACGCTGAAGGGATGCCGCAGGTCGATCCCCGGATCGTCGCCGTCGCCTCCCGCGAGTTCTCTTCAGAGCCCCTGGCTGCCTGACCTCCTCGGAATTGCCCGGGACCGATGCGACGGATTCTGGTAGAAATCCCCCCGCGCGGCACGGCAGCCGCGTATTCCTTCATAGACGGATCAGACGGGGGTGGTCGGGACGCAATCGTTGCATGCGTCCGCCGATTCCCGCTGTGATCCGGCGCCGGGGGACGCAGGGATGTTTCACACAACCGGGCGATGCACCATGTATCGAGGTTCGCGGACGGTCGTCGGAGTGTGGCTGGTCGGGCTGTCGACCATCTACGTCGCGGCGAGGGCCCAAACGCCGGGAGCCGGGGATCAGGCAGGGGTGGAGGTTCTCACCCGAGGGCCCGTCCACGAGGCCTTCGCGGTCCCCGTCGTCAACGACCCGAAACCAGGGCTGGTGGTTCGCAAGACGCCGCCGAAGCCCATCGAGGAGATGCCACCCGACCAGAAGCCGGCCGGCGATCAGGTCCAGTGGATGCCGGGATACTGGAGCTGGGATCAGGGCCGGGAGGACTTCGTCTGGGTGAGCGGGATCTGGCGCGAACCGCCGCCGGGACGGCAGTGGGTCCCCGGTTACTGGAACCCGATCGCGGACGGCGTCCAGTGGGTGCCGGGAGCCTGGATCCCAATCGCGAACACGGCGCCGGGGAATCTCGACGCGAGCGTGGTCGCCGCTCAGGGCGAGGCCGCCTATCTCCCGGAGCCTCCCGCCAGCCTGGAGGTCGGTCCCAACATTCCCCAGCCGGCCGGCGAGGTTTTCTGGAGTCCCGGGTGCTGGATGTGGCGACAGACGCGATACGTCTGGCGGCCGGGTTTCTGGGCTGCGGTGCAGCCGGCGTGGGTCTGGGTCCCGGCGCACTATGTCTGGACGCCCGGCGGATTTCTGTTCGTCGACGGTTTCTGGGATCTGCCGGTCATCGATCGCGGCATCCTCTTCGCCCCGGTCTATTACGCACAGCCGGTCTACCTTCAGCCTGCCTACGTCTACACGCCGACGATCACCATCGCCGCGCCGGGGCTGGTCGCGAACCTGTTCGTTCAGCCGACTTACAACCACTACTGCTTCGGCGACTACTACGACCCCTCCTTCCTGGCGGTCGGCGTCTTCCCGTCCTTCTCGTTCGCGTATGTCTCCGGCCCTCGGCCGCCGGCGTTCTATGATCCGCTTTTCACCTTCTACGCCTCGGTCAACGTACGGAGCAATCCCGGCTGGATGGCCCAGTGCCGCCAGGATTACGTCCAACGCCGCGACCACATGGACATGCGGCCGCCCCGGACGTACATCGAGCAAACCCGGATCGTCCAGACCAACATCAACATCACGCGCAATACGACGATCATCCGTGAAGGCGGCGGTCGGCCGGGTCCCGGACCCCAACCCGGCCAGTTGATCGGCCGACCGATCGAGCAGGTCGCCATGCGACGCGCCGAGACGAACGGGCCCAGGATGGAGCGCGTGGACATGGCCGCCCGCCAGCAGTGGCGGAGTCGCTCTCAGGAACTGGCCGATTTCCGAGTCCAGCGCGCTGATCGGGAGATTGCGGCCGGTCCCCGACCGGGAGGCGGCGGTCCTCGACTCCCGCAGGCCCAGCCATTAGCGCAGACCCGTCCGAGACCTTTTGCGATGCCCGCTTCGCCGGTCGCCGCCCCCCTGCCCGATCGCACGACGATCGGCCCGATGCGCCGTCCCGAGCATGTCGAACCTTCTGTCACAGAGAAGGCTCGTCAGCCCATGGCTCCCCGGCACCCTGTAAACCGACCCGAGCCCATGAATCGCCCGGCGCACACGGAAGCTCCCGTGATCGCCAACCCAACGACTCCCCTCCCCGCGCATCGGCCTCAGCCAGACTCCGGCCGACCTGCCGTCGCTCACAGGGATGGCCAGGATGACGCAGCGACCGGTCGGCCGTTGACGCCTCGCCATCTCCGCCCGGGCGTCGCGTCCAGGCCGGCCGAAGCGGGCGATGGACCGCGTTCGAACGTTCGTCGGCCTCCTCCGACGCCTCGGCCGGCTGGGGCTGGCCCGCGGCGTCCCGCCGGCGTGGGAGCCCGCCCCGGCCCGGATTCCTGATTCAATCGCTGCGACCTGTTCCCTGGAAATCGTCGGTCGGGTATCATCTGGACACGTGCACGGAAGTCGATCGCCGTACTCGTCTCCAGGATGTCCCATGACCGACGCCAGGGATGATGCGCTCGGAATGCTGTGCGATCCGGTGCGGGAGTGGTTCGCCGGGGCTTTCCCGGGCGGGCCGACTCCTGCTCAGCGTTTGGCGTGGCCGGTGATCAGCGCGGGCGAAAACGCTCTGCTGATCTCGCCGACCGGAACGGGGAAGACACTCGCGGGATTCCTCGCGATCGTCGACCGTCTCATGCGCGAACATGCGGCTGATACGCTTGCTCCCGGCCTGCGATGCGTTTACGTCTCGCCGTTGCGAAGTCTGGGATACGACCTCGAGAAGAACCTGTCGATCCCGCTCCGTGAGCTTCAGGAACGACTGGGGCTGAAGACGTGTCCCATCCGCGTGGGAGTGCGGACCGGCGATACGTCGGCCCACGAGCGGCGGAAGCTTCGCGAAACGCCGCCACATATCCTCATCACCACACCTGAGAGCCTCTCTCTCCTTCTGAGCCAACCCGGCTGGGGCGACCACTGGAGGGGCGTGTCGCATGTGCTCGTCGACGAGGTCCACGCCCTGGCGGCGACCAAGCGCGGGGCCGATCTGGCGATCTCCCTGGAGCGGCTCGCCGATGCCGCGGACGGCGATCCGTCGCGCGTCGGTCTGTCTGCAACCTGCCGGCCTCCTGACCCGGTCGCACGCTTTCTGGTGGGGCCTTCGCGGCCCTGCAGCATCGTCGAGGCTCCCAGGCCCGAGGGGTCTCAGTCGTTGGCGATCAAGGTCGAGTCGCTGATAAGGCCCGGCGAGGCCTCTCACCGCAGCCTCACCTACAGCCGACTCCTGCGCCGGGTTCGTCGAGCCGTGGCCGATCACCGCACGACGGTCGTCTTTGCCAACAGCCGGCCGATGACGGAGAAGGTGGCGCACGACCTCCGCAATGCGCCGCCGGGTCGAGGCGAGAGGCTCGCCGCATTCGACGGAGAAACCGAGGTCGCCGTTCACCACTCCGCGCTCGATGCGACAAAGCGGCGAGACGTGGAGGAGCGGTTGAAGACGGGCTCGCTGCGAGCCGTCGTCACCAGCACCAGTCTGGAACTGGGCGTGGACATCGGAACGGCGGACCTGACGATCCAGATCGGGCTGCCCGGCGGCGTCGCGCGTTGCGTCCAGAGAATCGGTCGATCGGGGCACCGCGTGGGAGGTCGGGCGCGGGGGCTGATCCTGGCCGCGACGGCCGCGGAGGTCGCCGCAGGAGCGGTGACGGCTCGCGCCGCCCGCGCGGGTGAGATCGAGCCGCTCAAACCCGTCGCGTCGCCGCTCGACGTCGTCTGCCAGCAATTGATCGGCATGGCCTGCGCGGGCGAGACCTCTGTCGACGCCGCCTATGAGTTGTTCCGCACGGCTGGGCCGACCGCCGACCTGACACGCGACGATTTCGACGCATGTATCAACTTCCTCTCCGGTGAGTTATCCTCTCCGGCCGGCGCCTACGAGCCCGAACCGGGGGCCGCTCCGCGCTGGACGTCGCCCCGGATCTGGAAGCGCAACGGCTGGTTCGGGATCCGCTCCGGTCGGGTCCGACGCTGGTTCTGGAGCAACGTCGGCACGATCAACGCCGAGGAATCCGCGGCCGTCGTCGCCGACGGCGTCGCGGTGGGGAGCGTGGAGAGCGCTTATGCGGATCGGCTCTCTCCCGGGGATCGGTTCGTGCTCGACGGCCGGACGTTGGAGTTCCGTCGGCTCGACGGGCTGGTTCTTCAGGCGAAGTCCGTCGGCGGCGAGGCCGGCGCTTTGCCAGTCTGGCACAGCGACCGCCAGGCCCTCTCCACCGAGCTCGCCGAGGAACTGGCCGCGTTCCGTTGTGAGGCGTCAAAACGGGCCGCGTGCGACGGGCCGGAGTCGGTTCGAGCATGGCTATCGGAAACGCTTCGCATCGACCTCCGCGCCGCCGAGGTGGTCGCCGAACTGATCGAGGCCCAGGATCGCTGGAGCGAGACTCCGGGCCTCGACGTTCTGCTCGTCGAGGAGTTTCCAACGCCCCTCGAACCAGGCTGGACGTATGCCTTCCATGTCCCGTTGAACCGCTCCGCCAGCGAGGCCCTGGGGCGGGCCGTCTCGGCGCGGCTGGCTCGTCGCCACGGTCGCAACGCCGTATTCCAGCCGGCCGACCTCGGCTGGACGATCCGGTTTCCCGACGAGGTGCGGCTCGATGAGGCCGAACTGGCCGGGATCGGCTCGGTCGAGAGTCTTGAGGACGATGTTCTGGAAGGCGTCGACCGGGGCGAACTGGCGGCGCGGAGGTTTCGGCACGTCGCCTCAACGGCCCTGATGGTTTTGCGTAACCCGGAGCCGGGCCGGCGAGTGCGAGTCGGCGGGATGAACTGGGTCTCGACGCGCCTGTTTCCCCTGGTGAAGGCGGCGTGTCCCGACCATCCCCTGCTCCGGGAGACTCGCCGCGAGATTCTGAACGACGTCCTCGACCTCCCCGCCGCAGCCCGCTGGCTGGGCACGTCTCCGACGATCCGGCTGCGGCGTCTTTCGACGCCCTCGCCGTTCGCCTCGGCCTGGCTGGCGCCCGGCGAAGGTGAGTCGTTGCAGTATGAGTCGCCGGGCGACGCCCTGCGCCGGCTTCACGCTCGAATGACGGCTGTGGCGGGAGGGGCGTCCTCGTGATCGATCACGAGGGCTGGCTCCTGACCCCCGAGGGGGCGGCGATCCGCCCCGAGGAGGCGACGGCCGTTGTGGCGGACGTCCACCTGGGCTACGAGTGGGCTCGCGGAGCCGCCGGCGACTGCGTCCCATCCCACTCGCTGGCCGAGACCTGCGAGGGGCTCGCGCGAGTTCTGAGCCGCGCGAACGTGCGCCGACTGGTCGTCGCCGGCGATCTCGTGGAGTCTCACCGCCCTTGCGCTCGAACGGCCGCCGACGTCGGCCGGCTGGGAGCCTGGCTGGCTGCGAGAGAGGTGGAACTGGTTCTCGCGATCGGCAACCACGATCGCGGCCTGTCGAGTTGGGAGCACGCGCCGAGGACCGTGGCCTCATTCGTCGTCGCAGGCTGGACGATCCAGCACGGCGACCGAGCCGTCGAGGGCGATCTCGCGGTGATCGGCCATTTTCACCCGGCCTTGCGAGCAGGAGGCTTGTCGACGCGCTGTTTCGTGGCGGGCCCGAGGCTTCTCGTCCTCCCCGCGTTCTCCCGCGATGCGGCGGGCCTCGACGTGGTATCGGCGGCGCGGCCGAAGGCCTGGAAGGGCGTCGATCTTCGATGTCTAGCTGCGGTTGACGACTCCTTGCTCGACTTCGGCCCTCTGGACACGCTGACGGAGCGACTCACGGCTGCTGTCCGCTCTCATTAATTGATCGCGTCCGACCGACCTATTACGATGAGGGGAGCAAGTCGCCCGAGGCCGTCGATTGAACAAGGTCGCTCGTTCATGATTATGCCATGCTGGTTCTCGACCGCTCGGCTTCGTCGCGCAGCGGTCTCGTTCGGGTCAGCCGCTCTAATCGTCCTGTCCGTCGGCTGCGAAGCGAGAGATCCGGAAGCCCACGTCTGGGGCCGGGTGACTTGCAAGGGGAAGCCGTTGACCGATGGCGTGGTGATCCTCATGCCCCTTTCGGAGAAGGCGAATAGCGCGGGGGCAGGGCCTCTCGATTCTCGGGGCCGCTTCGTGATTCAGTCGTCTCGATCCGACATCGACTTGATCCCTGGGCGCTACGCCATTTCCATTCGACCGCCTCAGTCCGCTGTTTCCTCCCGAGAGTCGGGCCAATCAACCTCGGGCTATCCCGTCCCTGAGAAGTATCTCAATCCTGAGAAACCCGTTCTCTTCGTCGATCTGAAGGCCGAGCCCTTGAAACTCGACCTGAGTCTCAACGACTGAGCCGATCGACTTCGAAATGATCAGGGGCGACGGCGTTCTCGAAAGAAGCGCCGCCGCCCCTGGGTCCTGAGGCCGGCCGATCGGTTCGGCGAATCGACCGGCCTCGGTGGGCTCAGTTGCAGCCCATGCAGGTCGGAACAACCACGGGGACGGTCGTGCACTGCTGCACGGCGATCGTCCGGGGCACATACCGGGCGACGACGCGGTTGGTCGTTACCGGCACCTGCTCGGCCACGCACACGGGGACCTGGCGGCTGGCGGTCTCGGCCACCATCCGGGTTTGCGTCACCGGGACGTTCTCAACGCGTTCCTCAGCCACATAGCTGCAGGTCGTGACGGGGATCGACTCGGATCGCTCCTCGGCGACGTAGCGGCAGGTCTGGACCTCGTAGGGCTCGACCCGCTCCTCGGCGACGTAGTTGCAGGTGGTGACAGGGATCGTCTCCGACCGCTCTTCGGCCACCATTTCGCAGGTGCGGACCTCGTAAGGTTCGACCCGCTCCTCGTTGACGTAGCTGCAGGTCTGGACCTCGTAAGGCTCAACCCGTTCCTCGGCGACGTATCGGCAGGTCTGGACCTCGTAGGGTTCAACCCGCTCTTCGGCGACATATCGGCAGGTCGTGACGGGGACCGACTCAACGCGTTCCTCGGCGATGGTCCGGCAGCGGGTGACGGGGACCTGGCGGACCATCGTCTCGCGGACGTACCGAGTCTCGGTCACGTCGCGGGTGACGGGCCGAGAGACGAAGACCCGCTGGCTGACGGTTCGGGGCGGGCACTGCACGGCGACGGTCGCAGTGACCTTCCGCTTGTGCAGGCAGCCGAACAGGCCGCGAGGGCGTTCTTCGTAGCCGCATTCGTTGCATTCGCTGACCGGGACTCGAACCTGACGCTCGACGACCGGGCCGGGAATCGTCGTGTACTGGCGTTCGTAATAGCCGGTTTCCACGACCTCCTGACGAACCGTCGTGACCGGGCGGCAGACCGTATAGGGCTGCTCGACCATCACGGTTTCGCTCACCGGCTTCATCACCGTGTATCGCCGTTCCTGGTTGACGGTCTGATAGACGGGCTTCGTCACCGTGTAACGGCGCTCGCGACGCTCGGTCTGATAGACCGGCTTCATCACCGAGTATCGCCGCTCCATCTGCTTCGTCTGGTAGACGGGCTTGGCGACGGTGTACCGCCGCTCCATCTGCTGGGTGCGCACCACCGGCTTCATGACCGTGTACTTGCGCTCTTGATTGACGGTCTGATAGACGGGCTTCGTGACCGTGTAGCGGCGCTCGCGACGCTCGGTCTGATAGACCGGCTTCATGACCGTGTACTTGCGCTCTTGATTGACGGTCTGATAGACGGGCTTCGTAACCGTGTACTTGCGCTGGACGTACGAGGTCTCGACGACCGGCCGCATGACGGTGTAGTTCTCCGTCTGGTAGGCCGTGCGATACCGCGTCTCCATGACGGTGACGGGTTCGTTCTCGTAGACCGTTTCGTAAACGGTCTGGTAGACGGTCTGCACCTGGGGGGCCAGGGCGACGACGCTTGTGGCGACGACGGGGGTCGGGGCGCACGAATGGCAGGCCCCGCCGCCGTAGGTGGCCCAGGCCGGCGAGGCGGACCCCGTCAGCAGGGCGACGGCTGCGCCGACTCCCAGGCCGGCGGCTCTCAAGGACTTGAACATGCGGAACTCCTGGGCGAAACCTCGGGCTTCCCCTCGCCGCTGATGACCCTTAAGGCCCCGCGGCGAGTCCCGAAGGAGTGCGCTGTCTCTTCCCTGAGAAAGCCCTCCCCTGCAAAATTCTTCCGGCTCCTCGAAAACTCCCTCAAGGAGCCGACCCGTTCATGCCGAAATCAATACGTTCCCAGCCCCATGAGGGCCTTACGTAAAGGAGTATATCACCGGCCTTTTTCGCGACTTTAGGAATTGGCCGGAATTCCCGGAGGCTGGGTTCTTCCTCTAGCGATCGCAACGGATGCGTCGAAAGGAAGGCGTGTGTCCATCAGGTGATTTGAAGCAAGCAGCGCGCCGGCGTTTCGCAACGCCTCAGATCGCTACTACCTTCAATGTACGCAAAACCCGCGCGTCTCGTGCGATGGAACCATTGGAAAATCGAGGTTGCGCGTTGGTTTGTAATAATTGCAAGACGATCGCGCCTTTCGGCTTTGTAATTATTGCAATGTCCGGCTTCGGACGATCGGGGGAAAAACCGATCTTGACGGCTGGGCCGGTCCGGGCTTTAATCCCAGCCGCCGGGAGTCGTCCGGACGTCCTTCCCCTACAGGACGGCTCGAACGCCCTGGCCGGCGGAAAGCCCAGCCCCGCACCATACGACCTGACGACCTCGCCGTTCCCCTGGGCCCCCGCCGACGCTCTTCGGCTCGCGCGCCGTCGCGATTCGCTCCGCCGCGCGTCCGCAGGGATCAGCATGATGCCGATCACCAGGAGGTCAGGTCGCGCCCGCGGGACGCGGGCGTACGAAGGAACGACGCCATGCACCGGATGCGCAACCAGTTCCGTCGACGGCTCTTCCCCTTGTTCCTGCTCGCGCTGGGAAGCTTTGGTGTTCCCCTCCGCGCCGAGCTGATCCGCCCCCACGGCTTCCGCGCTTACCCCAACATCGCCGGAGAGCTTGCCGGCGAGCAGACGTACCGCTACGACGAGCGTCTGCAACGAGGGGTGTTCCGGGTCACGAACGCCCCCCACGTCATCGCCCTGGGACCCAGCCAGGGGGCGATGGTCGACGTCCTCCCCGACGTGGACGGGACGCTCAACGAGACCTTGCAGATCACACTGGACAGCCGGGGGAGGCTGATCCATCAGCCGGGAGACGGCTTCGAACTTTGGGGGTCGGTGACGATCGGCGGCAAGATCTACAAGGGTCTATTGCTCACTGCCCGACCGACAGCCTTCGGCGCCCAGGCGAGAGGTGGGGCGGCCGGCGTCTTCGACCTGAGCCTGAAGGTCACTGGCGGCGAGTTGGAAGGGGTCTTCGGCCCCGAAGCCTATTTCCGAATCACCCCCCAGGGCGATAGCACCTTTCAGGGGGACTTCGGCGAGAGCTTCGCCGGGGGGCGGCCGCAGACGAGCCTGCGGGCCACCCGGGGCGAGGCCAATCCGGTCCCCGTCCCCGAGCCCACGTTCCTCGTCTTTCTGGGGACCTGCGGGGGAGGCCTGCTCATCCGTCGCGGGATTCGCCGGAGGCGGGCCCGGAGGCGGCAGGCGGCGCTCGCGGCGTCGGTCAGTCGGCCTGGAGCGACGCCGACAACTTGCCAAGCGCCTCGTTCTCGATCTGCCGGACGCGCTCCCTCGTCAGCCCGAGCGACTCGCCGATTTCCTTGAGCGTCTTCGGCGGACAGTCGTTGAGGCCGAACCGCATCCGGAGCACCGTGGCCTCGCGCTTGTCCATCTCGTCCAGTCGGTTCATGACCAGACGGAGGTTGTCGGCTTCGACCATCTCCACGTCTGGGGCGCGGGTACGTTCGTCCATCAGCATTTCGCCCAGGCTCCAGCCGTTCTCCGGTTGGTCGGTCTGGGGGACGAGGTTGTAAACCTTGATGGCCTTCTTGACGATCGCCAGCTTCTTCTTCGGGAGCTTCAACGTCTTGGCGATCTCGTCGACCGTCGGCGTTCGGCCCAGCGTCTCTTGCAGCTCGGCCGAAGTCCGACGCCACTTGAAGAGCAGCTCCACCATATAGGCAGGTATGCGGATCGGCTTGGCCGTGTTCACGAGGGCCCGCTTAATCGATTGCTTGATCCAGTAGCTGGCATACGTGCTGAACCGCGTCCCTACCGCCGGATCGAAACCCTCGACGGCTCGCAAGAGACCCAGGTTCCCTTCCTCGATAAGATCCTGGAGCGCCAGCCCCTTGCCGACGTACCCTCGGGCGATGTTCACCACGAGGCGGAGATTCGCCCGCACCATGTGCTCGCGCGCCTTGTCGTCGCCGGCGGCGATCCGATGGGCGAGGTCTTTTTCCTGGTCCGCGTTGAGCAGGCCGACCTCGTTGATCTCCCGGAGATAAGTCTCCAGGGGGCTCTGCACCGTGTCGCGGCGATGTCGTCGAATCCGGGCCATGAAGATCCTCGTTGTATCGGACGTAACAAGGTCTGCTCACGTCCCCGAATCGGTAGACGAGAACCAAGGCCGAGCGGCCGGCGACTCCGACGAAACGTCCGAGCGGTCGGTCCGACTCAGCCACGCGACAAATCCCAAAGCCACGGCGCCGTCGGGCGGACCGATCGTTCACCGATCCGCCTTGCATCAGGCGATCAGCGTCTCAAAGCAACGTCGACGGGAACCGGCCTGAACGGCCTTTCCCACGATCCGTCGCCTCCGGCGCTTCCCACCTACCGGCCTCCCTACTTCGCTCCGCCGCTTGACAATCGAAATATCGGACGCCTTCCCTGCGCGTGATAAGCTGAGAGGGAGCCGGAAATCTGGGACGTATTGTGAATACATGGAACGTGGGGATTCGGGGTGGATTGACGGTCGGTAAAGGAGTGCTGGGCGTCGGGGTCGTGCGGATCGTGTCGTCCGTCTGGCGTGTGGCTGAGTTGGAGGGATCCGAGGGAGGGTTGGTCAGACGTGACGACAGACGCGACGCGCGATACGTCGGGATGGCGTCTTCATCTGGGCGACAGTCTGGAACGATTGCGCGAGATGGAGGCCGGGACGGTCGACCTGGCGTATTTGGACCCCCCTTTCGGAACGGGACGGGTCCATCGCCTGAGCCCTCGCGATCGGTCGCAGGCCTTTGAATTCGAGGACGTTTGGGAGTCGCCCTCGGCTTACTCGGCCTTCCTGCTCGAACGGCTGGTCGAAGTCCGTCGGGTCCTGGCCGAGACGGGCTCGATCTTCGTTCATTGCGGTCGAGACGCCGGCCACATCGCGCGCGGCCTTCTCGATCAGGTCTTCGGGCCCGACCGGTTTCGCTCCGAGATCGTCTGGCACTATCGGCGGTGGTCGAGCGGCAGCGGGGCGCTGTTGCCGGCCCATCAGACGATCCACTACTACACGAAGTCGGAGGACTTCGTTTTCAACACGATCTGGGGCGAATACTCGCCGGCGACGAACGTGGACCAGTTGCTTCAGCGGCGTCGACGCGATGCGTTTGCGAAGTCGGTCTATGAGCGTGATGAGAACGGCCGTCCCGTGCCGGCGGGCGCCAAACGCGGGGTGCCTTTGAGCGACGTGTGGGACCTTCCCCACCTCAATCCCAAGGCCCGCGAGCGAACGGGATACCCCACCCAGAAGCCGCTCGTCCTTCTGGAGCGAATCATCGCGCTGGCGAGCAGGCCGGGCGACCTGGTGCTCGACCCCTTCTGCGGCAGCGGTACCACGCTGGTGGCTGCTGTGTCGCTAGGCCGCCGAGCGGTCGGGATCGACGTCTCGGAGCGTGCTGTTGAACTGACCCGTTCACGCCTCAAAGAACCCGTGCGCAGCCGCTCGAAGCTCGTGGAACGAGGCCGGGAATCCTATCGCACGGCCGACGCCGAGTGCCTCGCTCTTCTCGCAGGCCTCGATTACGCTCCGGTTCATCGCAATGCGGGGGTCGATGCGATTCTGACGGAGCGGAGCCCCAGTGGACCGATTCTGGTGCGCGTCCAGCGCGTGGGGGAAAGCCCAGCCGACGCCGCGGCCAAACTACATCGTGCGGGGGCGTCGAAAGCCGCTGGTCGGCTCCTTCTCATCGTCCGCGAGCCCATCGTCGATCGTTCCAACTGGCCTGCCGACGTGGAAGCGATCGAATCCCCCGGGGTGCAGATCAAGCTGCTTCTGGGCTAGGAACGCCCGACCCTGATAGAGGACGCTGCACTCCAGCGGAGAGGTCCGGGAGTTCGTCCTCGAGGCCCCCGCCTGCCCGTCAAGATAGTTCGCCCTGGCCGACTCGTGAGAAGACGTTGCCGCGTTGTAGCGAGAGCGGGCTCTCCGAAACCTGGCGGGCGGCGATGTTGAAACGGAGGCCCCCCTCGTCCCCATCGATCGCGACGCCGCGTTAGGTCCGCGAAGGAAGAACCGATCCTGGTTCTTCAAAGGCGTGGATTTCGCGGGCGCTTCATCGACATCACACCGGGAGGGGGAATGCTCAAGCACAGGGTTTTGTTGTTCGGCATCGCGTTTATGACGACCGTCGCCTCCACGCAGGCGGCCTCGACGATCTATACGACGTCGTCGAGTTTCACGGCGGCCGCACCGGGAACGACGCTGCAGAATTTCGACAGCAGCCCGAACGACTTCAGTCCTCCGATCAGCGTCACGGGTTTCACGGTCAGCCAGTACGGCTCCAATCAGGGGCTGTATCTCGGCAACACGTCCTATGGAACGAACCAGGCCCTGGAGATCACGACGAACACCGGCGGTGGGATCACGTTCACCTTCGCGTCGGCGATCACGGCCTTCGCGTTCAACGTCTACGATCTCGGAACCCTGACCGGAACGACGTCGCTGACCTACAGCCTGAGCAATGGCTCATCCTTTGATTCGGGGAGCTTCATCACGGGCTACCATAGCAATTCACATGGGGTCGAACAGTTCTTCGGTTTGACGAGCACGATCGGCTTCACGTCGATCAGCATCGCGAATTCGCAGGACGGGGACGTGGTGGACTTTGACAACGTCCGGTACGGTTTCGCGACCACCGCGGTTCCTGAGCCGTCCAGCATCGCGCTGCTGGGGGCCGGCCTGGGATTCGTCGGCGTCCGCCTGGTGCGGGGCCGTAGGACTCGCTCCTGATCGAGCGGGCCGAGGTGGGGGTCGAGAGGTCGAGGCGCAAAAACGACGCCGCCCCGGAATTCACCGGGGCGGCGTCGTGGTTGTCGTTGGAGCGGATCAAGCCAGAGGCTCAGCTCTCGTCGGTGGACGGCGTGCCGCCCATGCTGAAGAGCGGGCCGCCGCCGCCGAGGCCGCCCTTGAGTTCCTTCTGCCCTTCCTTCGGCTCCTTGGCGGGAGCGGCCTGGGCTTCGGACTCGGCGCCACCCTCTTCCTCGTCGTCGCGAGGCGACCAGTGGGCCTTCTTGCGGGAGAGGCCGATCTTGCGCTCGCCGCGGTCGACCCGGAGGATCTTGACCTCGATCTCGTCGCCGACCTTGACCACCTCTTCGGGGCTGTCGACCTTGTGGTCGGCCAGCTCGGAGATGTGCAGGAGGCCTTCCAGGCCCGGCTCAAGCTCGACGAAGACGCCGAAGTTGGTGAGCTTGGTGACCTTCCCCTTGACGACGTCGTTGGGCTCGTAGCGGCCGGGGATGTCGGTCTCCCACGGGTCTTCCTTGAGCTGCTTGAGGCCCAGGGCGATCCGCTTGCGGTCCTGATCGACGTTGAGCACCTGGCAGGAGATCCGCTGACCCTTCTCGAGAACCTCGTTGGGGTGGCCGATCTTGCGGGTCCAGCTCATGTCGGAGATGTGCAGAAGGCCGTCGATGCCTTCCTCGATCTCGATGAACGCGCCGTAGTTGGTGAGGTTCCGGACGGTGCCCTCGACCATCGTGCCCGGCGGGTACTTGTTGGCGACCTGATCCCAGGGGTTGACCTGGGTCTGCTTCATGCCGAGCGAGATCTCCTGCTTGTCCTTGTTGATGCCAAGGACGACGACCTCGATCTTGTCGCCGGTGTTGACCAGCTCGCTCGGGTGGTTGATGCGCTTGGTCCAGGACATCTCGGAGATGTGGACCAGGCCCTCAATGCCTTCTTCGAGCTTGACGAAGGCGCCGTAGGACATGACGTTGACCACCTCGCCGACGACGCGGGTGCCGACCGGGTACTTGTCGGCCACGTTCTCCCAGGGGCTCGCGCTCTTCTGCTTGAGACCCAGGGCGATCTTCTCGCGCTCCTTGTCGACGTGGAGGACCATGACCTCGATCTGGTCGTCGATCTTGAGCATGTCGCTGGGGTGGTTGATGCGGCCCCAGCTCATGTCGGTGATGTGCAGCAGGCCGTCGATGCCGCCCAGGTCGACGAACGCGCCGAAGTCGGCGATGTTCTTGACGGTGCCCTTGCGGATCTGACGCTCGGCGATCTCCTCGAGCAGAGCCTTCTTCTGCTGCTCGCGGGTCTGCTCGATCAGCTTGCGGCGGCTGACGACGATGTTGTGGCGGGCTTCGTCGATCTTCAAGATCATGCAGTCGATCTCTTGATCGATGAAGTCGGCGATGTCCGACGGACGGCGGATGTCGACCTGGCTGGCGGGCAGGAAGACGTTGACGCCGATGTCGACCAGCAGGCCGCCCTTGATCTTGCGGGTGACCTTGCCGCGCACCACGTCGTTCTCGTGGTGCTTGGAGATGACCTGCTCCCAGGCTCGCTTACGGTGAGCCTTCTTGCGGGAGAGGACGATCTCGCCGGTCTCGTCCTCCATCCCTTCGAGCAGAACCTCGACCTCGTCGCCGGGCTGCGGCGCGGGCTCGTCTTCCCACTCGTTCAGGGCCACGAGGCCCTCGGACTTGTATCCCACGTCGACGACCACCTGGTCGCCGACGATCTCGATGACCTTGCCGGAGACGATGCCGCCGATCTCGAAGCTCTGTCCCTCGCTCAGGAAGTGGTCGAGAGTCTTCGAACCGTCGTCGGCGGTCACCACCGAGGCCAGCTCTTCTTCGTTGACGTCAAATTCGCGAAGGAGGTTGCGATCTACCATAAATCCCGATTCGTGATGTCTTCCGCCCCCACGCCTCACATGGACGCCGAGACGGACTCGCTGGTTCCGGGACGCGTCGGAACGGGTTATCGAGAGACCTCGACGACTCGTCGCGGGAACAAAAGCGAAAGCCGAAAAAGAAAAAACCACCTCGTTACGCGCGAGATGGATGGACTCTATCAATAGTAGCGTGGGACGACCGACCTTGACAACGGGACTTGTCCGACGACGCGTCCGGTCGACCGCTTCGAGGACGACCTTGACCTGTTCCGGAGCCCGCGATAGCGTCCCCCCGCAGGTCGATCGTCGACGCACGCCTTATGGAGAGGCCGTGTGATCAGGAGACGAGCACCAAGGGGGATGCAGGATGATACGTCGAGTGGTGGGGCGATGTTCACTGGCGGGCCTGCTGCTGGCCACGGCCGGATGCGCCGTCACCTCTCCGCGAGTCGTCCCCGCGTCGACCCCCGAGGAACCCGGGTTCTCGTTCTCGGCCGGTCAGGGCTCTCAGTCCTTCTCAGCCTCGCAGGTCGCGGTCGCGACGGCCGCCGGCGAGGCCCTCGGCGACCTGGGACTGCACGACGTCAACGTCCGACGCGACGGGACCGTCGTCCGTTGCGAGGCCGTGACCAGCGACAACCGATCGGCCTCGGTCACGATCCGCTCCCTGGGTGGTTCCTCGGCGGCCTCCGCGCGTGTCGGGTGGTTCGGCGACGAGGCCCTCTCTCGCGCGATCTTGGAGAGGATCGCCGTCCGACTTGGGGAACTTCCTCCTCAGCCAGTCTCCCAATCCCCACCGAGCACGCCCGGTTCCAACCCCTTCTTCTCACGCAGCGCCGTCCCCGATGCCGTCATGCTCCGCGACCAGGCCGACGCACCTTACACCGACCGCGTCATTCCCTGAAGCCTCCCGTTTTCACGACGTTCGACGCGCGTGAAAACGGGCCCTTTGCGGGCCCGGTGTTGTTTCGTCGGTATGTTTATCTTGGCGGATTCGTTGGCCAACCGCGGTCCGGTCCGATCTTCACATCCATGTGAAATCGGGGTCCGGACCGTGTGGCCGAACGGGAACGGAACCACCGGCGCAACCGGAGGGATCCGCTCGAAAAAAGGCCGAACTCGACGCGCGCTTCCTTGCCGCCGGGAATCGGACCTTGAGTTTCAGGTGGGGAGCCGCAACGCCTGGAATCGGCAAGCGGCGAAACCGGATGAAGGGATGTCGATGTTAGGATGAAATCGCACTGCGGTACGACGTTGTTTGTCGTTTTTTTCGCTGTCGTGCCGCGAACGAACGACAAATTACGATCAATCCGCCCCTGCGTCAACCCTCCTTCCTTTTTTCTAGGAGAGGTCCGCAAAATCGGCGGGGCCGGCCTGGCCCTCGCAATGAGCGGACATTCTCCGGCTTGTCGCCTTGCGAGAGGCGCGTCGAGAACCCCGAAGTCGATCGTGAGAGCCCGCGCGGTCGCCGAGGGCCCGAACGGTCGCGAGCATCCTTGTTTGGCCAAAGTAGACCTGGCGAATCCGGACTGGTTTGATTGTGTAGACGTTCTCATAGGTTCTCGGCGAATTCGGCGACGGGTCTTGTCCTCGTTCGTTTTCTCTATAATGACGGCCGGGGCCGCTCGACGGCCGAGGGCTTCTCAAGTGCTCCCATGCGGATTCGAGCGATGTCGATCGCAACCGAGATGTGGGAATTGCCTGTCCGAGGGATGACCTGCGGCCGTTGCGTTCGCGCCGTGACGCAGGCCCTGGAGGCGACTCCTGGGGTTGAGTCGGCGAACGTCGACCTGGAATCCGGCCGGGCCGCCGTGTCGGTCGATCCGGCCGTCGCGAGTCGCGAGGCCGTCGAACAGGCTGTGCGCGACGCCGGCTATGAGGTCGGCTCCTCGAAGCCGGCTCCCCCTGCTCCGCCGACGCTCGTGACGATCGGCGGGCTGGTAGCAAAGCCACTGCCGGCTGAACCGGCTCCGACTCCACCCGCCGCATCCAATCCCGAGCGTGAAGAGTGGAACCTGGCGATCGGCGGCATGCACTGCGCGAGTTGCGTCGGACGGGTTGAAAACGCCCTGAAAGGTGTAGCCGGGGTGGAAGACGCCCGGGTCAACCTGGCGACCGAACGAGGGACAGTGGTGGTCGATCCCGCTCGGGTCGACCCCGCGGACCTGGCAAAGGCCGTGGCTGACGCCGGGTACTCGGCGCGTCGCGAGGAGGCTGCGTTCGGGGCGGCGGCCGCGGCGAGGCTTCGTGAGGAGCGGGCGGCGGCCGTCGACTTCTGGCGCAAACGTCTTCTGGTCGGCGTTGCGGCCACGGTCCCCTTGTTGCTGCTTGGGTTCGGGTCGATGTTCGTTCCCGCCTGGGGTCATGCAGCCTGGGTTGGCTGGACGATGTTCGGCCTGGCGGCGTTGCTGCAGGTCGTGCTGGGGGGGCCTTACATCCAGGGGGCGTGGAATCGGCTGCGACAAGGGGCGGCCAACATGGACACCCTGATCGCGCTGGGGACTTCCACAGCGTTCATTTACAGCCTTGTCCATCTCCTCAGGGGGGACCTGCACCAATCCCACTATTTCATGGACGCGGGCATCATCCTGACGCTCATCACGCTCGGGAAATTCCTGGAGGTTCGGGCCAAGGGAGACGCCGGCGCGGCGGTTGAGCGGCTGCTGGACCTTTCGCCGAAGACCGCCCGAAGGCTGGATTCGGCGGGAGGGGCGATCGAGGTTCCTCTGGCCGAGTTGAAGCGGGGCGACCGCGTGCGGGTTCAGCCGGGCGAGACGATCCCCGTCGACGGCGATGTGGTCGAGGGCGAGTCCGAAGTCGACGAGTCGATGCTCACCGGCGAGTCGGCGCCTGTCGCCAAACGGCCCGGCGACCGCGTCACCGGGGCGACGCTCAACGGCGACGGCGCCCTGGTGATCGAGGCCAAGCGACTGGGGAAGGAAAGCGCACTGGAGCAGATCGTCCGCCTGGTTCTGGCAGCGCAGGGGTCCAAGTCGGGCGTGCAGCGGCTGGCCGACCGGATCTCGTCGGTCTTCGTGCCGGTCGTGTTGGGGATCGCCCTGGCGACCTTCCTGGGCTGGGGGCTGTTGGGGGGCGACTGGAGCCGAGCGGCGTTGAACGCGGCGGCGGTGCTCATCATCGCCTGCCCCTGCGCTCTGGGCCTGGCGACGCCGATGGCCGTCGCGGTCGCCAGCGGCCGAGGTGCCCGCGCGGGGCTGTTCATCCGGGAGACCTCCGCCCTGGAGAAGATGGACCGCATCGATACGATCGTCTTCGACAAAACCGGGACGCTGACCGAGGGCCGTCCCAGCCTCGTCGAGGCCCGCGCCCTGCCCGGTATGACCGACGCCGAATTGATCGCCCTGATCGCCGCCGCCGAGGGCCCCAGCGAGCATCCCCTGGCCCGCGCCTTCGCCGGCAAGGGGGACGGCCGAAGCGTTGCCGACTTCCGGGCGATTCGAGGCCGAGGCGTCTCGGCGACCGTCGACGGCTGCAAGGTGCTCGTCGGCTCGCGGGCTCTGCTCGCCGAGCAGGGAGTCGACGTTGGGCCGCTCGACGAGATCGTCGACGCCTGGGAGGCTGGGGCGAACACCGTCCTGTGCGCCGCGGTCGACGGCCGGGCGGTCGGCGCTGCCGGCCTTGCCGATCGGTTGAAGCCCCATGCGCGGGAGGTTGTCGAGAAACTCCAGGCCGAGGGCTCCACGGTCGTCCTGCTGACCGGCGACAATCCGACCACTGCGCGGGCCGTCGGCGGCGAGTTGGGGCTCCCAGCCGGCCGCGTGATCGCCGGCGTGCTCCCCGACGCCAAGGCGGCGACGATCGAGGCGCTGCGGAACGATCCGGGGACGAAGGGGGTGGCGATGGTCGGCGACGGCCTGAACGACGCCCCTGCCCTGGCGGCGGCGGATGTGGGGGTCGCTCTCGGCAGCGGAGCGGATCTGGCGAAGGCGTCGGCCGACGTGGTGGTTTCCTCCGGAGACCTCCGCGCCGTTCCGCATGCGTTCAAACTGGGCCGAGAGACCCTCCACGCCATCCGTCAGAACCTGTTCTGGGCCTTCGCCTATAACACGCTGGGCATCCCCCTGGCGGCGCTCGGCCTGTTCGGTCGATACGGCCCGATGATCGCGGCCCTGGCGATGTCGCTCAGCTCGGTGACGGTTGTCGCCCGATCGAGCCTGCTCTCGAAAATCGATCTGGAGGATTGAATCGGATTTTCGGCCGGCCCGACTCTCCTCCTCGAGGGGCTCTGCGCATCCGTCTCGGTCGCCCGTTGACTCCTCGCCGATTGGGTTGGTTTCTCTTGGCCGACGACCGAACCCGTTGGCCGCAAACTCAACGCCCATATTGGTTTGGCGTCGGATTTCGGCCTCCGGTAATTGGGTTTGTTCGGCCATTTCGCGTGCTTCCTGAGACGGCCTCACGGAATTTAAAACGGTAGTTGAGATAACTTGCCCGACACGCGGCTGGTGTCCGATGCGAAGCCGTCGCACACCGCTTACCTAAAGATATTCTGTTCCCTAGGGGCCAATTCTGGTCGCGGTCCGACGCGGAATCCTCTCCCACGGAATCCATGCTTGGAGAAGTCGTATATGCAGCTCGAGGAGTTCGCGCGTATGACGCGGCGGGTCATCTCCAACCAGGGTTTTGACGACTATCTTCCGACTGCGATCTTTCCCGGTCGACAAATGATCATGGTGCTGGAAGGCATCCCCGTGGACGTGGATGTCGAAAAGGCCGCACTGGCTTGGGCTTCGCGCAAGGCCCAAGCGGACGAGGAATTTCTCGTGGCGTACAAGTCGTCGGATGATCATTTCAAGGTCGCGCGTCGAGCAGACGGCAAGTTCGAAGTGGCCGTCTACTCGATCGCGGAAGACTGATCAGACCGGTCAGCAACGATTCGGCTCAGCTCAACCCAGATCGGACAGGTCGAGCCTTGCCTCGCGACGGAGGGCGGCGAAGCGCTCGTAGGTCTCGGCGATCCCCTGTCGCAGCGAGGTGCGCGGGATGGGGCCGAGGGAGGCCTGGAGGCGGGAGTCGTCGAGGCTGGGGGCGATGGGGAGTTGCCGGTCGCCGTGGCTGACGAGCTTGGCGGCAGCGGGGACGACCTGGACGAGGGTCTCGACGAACGCCTCGATCGGTTCGACGGCCCCGCGAAGGTTGAAGGCCTCGGCACCCTCGAAGGGGGCTTCCAGGCCGCGGATGAACGTATCGGCGACGTCTCCCACGTACTGGAGGTCCTGATAGCCGCCGTAGCTGATTTGATAGGGGCGATCGGCGGCGACGGCCTTGATGGCCTTCGTCGGTTCGCTGGTCATGCCGAAATCCCGGCCAACGCCGTAGACCGTCCACGGCCGCAGGCCGACGCTCGTCACGCCCCGGTCGAGCCAGTAGACCCGCGCGTTCAGCTCGTTGCAGACCTTGAACGCGCCGTAGTGCGTCAGCGGGGCGAGTCGGATGCGGTCCGCGAGCGGCCCCGTCGCCCCTTCCTCCGGCGGCCCGTGGACGGCCGCCGAGCTGGCGTAGACAACGCGTGAAACCTGCTCGCGAAGGTCGGCCGCCGCCTCGAAGACCGCCAGCGTGCCGACCACGTTGACCATCGCCCCCTTGATCGGGTTCGCCCGACAGGTCGGCGCCTGGAGCCCCGCCAGGTGAAGGATATGCGTCGCCGCCGTCTCCTCAACGGCCTTCCGCACCGCCGCCGCGTCCGAGACGTCTCCCGCGATGAACCGCACCGCCGCGCGACGGTCAGCGTCGAGGACCAGATCGAGCCGGTGTGTATCTTCGACCAGATCCAGCACCCAGACGTCGTGCCCGCCTTCAACCAGCTTCTTCACGACCCACGACCCAATGCAGCCGTAGCCGCCCGTCATCAAAACCCGCACCGGCGTTCTCCCTTCCAGTCCCGTCAGGGCTTCTTCTCAAGCTGCTGCCGCAGCCCGGCGAGCGTCTCGTCGGACATCCTCGGCGCGGTCTGCTTGAACATCGTCATGAAGTGGTTGATCCCGGACTTCGACGAGGGGGAGGGGAACCCGATGTTCCTTGCTTCGACGTACTCGTCGAGATCATGGACGTTGGAGGTGATCAGTGTCTTACCCTCGGCGTCGAGGATCGCGAAGGTGGGGACGCCGAATCGGTCGGTCCCCCAGCATTGGATTGCGACCGCCATGGCGTGCACGTCACGGCTTGCGTCGAGCCGGATCAGAACGTAGTGTCGCTCCAACTCGGCCTTGTTAGCCTCGAGAAACCGCCCGAGACTCCGGCAGGGACCGCACCAGGAACCCCCGATTTCCACGAAGAGGCGTTTGTCCTCGGCTTTCGCTCTCCTCAAGCCCGCGGACAGCATGGCCTCGGCATCGCGCGTGGGAAGCTTGTGGGCCAGCAAAAATGTACCAAGCGCCGAGACGTCCAGCTTCCTGTCAGGCTCGAGCGTGAGCGAATGCGAGGCGACCGGCTTGCCTTCACCGGAAAGCACGACGAGGACCGGCGGCTTTCCTTCTCTCGCCGCGACTCCGAGGTCACTCGCGAACGCCTGCACGTCGGCCTGGGAGTCGTCCAGAGAAGCCAGTTCAAATTCCCATCGAAGCCTGTAGAAGGCCTGCCTTTGGCTCGGATTGTCGGACGTCATATCGTCCTGCTCCGACCGTTCGTTAAAGAGACGGAAGAGTTCGAGGCAGGCAGGATCCTCGGCTCTCCCGAAGAGGAGAAGGGGCCGAGTGTATTCGAGTTCGGCCCCCTCAAGAACGGCCTTCAGCTTCTCGGATGGGGTCTTATCCTTGCTTTGGGTGAATGAAGCGGTGGTGATCTGCTCCTCCGTGAGCGGGGAGTAGGGCTTGCTCGGACTCATATCGACGGACACCTGCCCCAGATCTAGCAGCCCTGGACGATCGGCGATCACCTCCGTCCGCACCGTATAACTCCTCCGATTCCCTCGGTCCTCCGCATGGATCCCGTACAACTCGCCGACGACCAGTCCCGTGAGTTGGAAACGTCCCTCGTGGTCCGTCCTGGTCACCCCGCCGAAGTACTCGCCCGCCGACCCGTGGCGATCGAAGCCACGGACGACCCGAACCGCGTATGTCAACTCGCGGTCGACGACGAACTTTCCCTCGGGGTCGACGAGGCGGCCGGAAGCGGTCGCCGTCGGTTTGAGGACGATCCGCGCCTCGGTCGCCGTGGGGTTCAGCCGCACGACGCCTCCCTGGGTACGGTCGGGCGTCGCCGCCCCCAACACCAGCGGATCGAGCCACCGGCGGATCCGGGCGACTCCTCCCTCCTTGGTTCGGAGAGGGGTGACCTGGCCTCTCGCCGCGTGGTATCCCCCCTCGACGAGAGCGCCGACGACGGGTTTGCCGTCACCGTCGACCACCGTGAGCTTCAGTTGGCCGAACTCAGGCCGAGGCATTGCGAAGTTCTGGACGATCTCTAAAGGTGGATTTTCGGCCGGGATCACTATTTGGACGGGCTCGACTCGGGCAGGCCCCTCAACCCGGTATTCGCCGGGGCCAAGCAGAAACTCGTAACGGCCATCTACGTCAACCGGCGCGTCGAACGACATCGAAAGCGTGCGCGCTCGGACCCCGGGAGGCAGGATGTCGGCCGGAACGTCCCCCTTCTTGATGATGGCTCTGATATAGGTGGACTCGGTCGGCGGTTGCTCCTCGCCGACCGTTACCCGGCCTTTCACTCGAGTCCCTCGACCGAGCACCAAGTCGATGCCCTCGGCCGGCTTCCCGGCTCGTACGATCACGTCCGGGCGGAGTGGGGCGGCCATGCCGTCCTTCGAGGCCTTAAGGATATAGGCGTATTCACCGTAGACCTTGATTTCGTATCGGCCGTCGCCATCGGCTTCGACCTGACCGCGGAAGGTCTCAATTCCGGCCCCATGGCCTTCGATATTGACCTTTGCGTTCGACGCCCCCCGACCATCGGGTGTTAAAACGCGACCGGAGAGGCGGACGTACGGATACAAGGTGATCGTGACCTGATCGACGGGCTTGTCAGCGAGGACCCTCGTGACTCCGTTCTGCCGGTAGTAGTCGGGAGAACGGTCCAAAACGTAATAGTGGTCGACCAATCGCTCCGGCAGCCAGTCGAAGATCGCATAGCCGTCCGCGTCTGTCGGTCGAAGGACGTCCGCCATCGACGCCAGTAACGTGCTTTCACGACCAGGCTTCTGGAAGTTCGTCGGCATGAGCATGACACCAGGGATCGGCTTTCCGTCCGGTGCCACAATTCGAACCCGCAGCGGGGGACGCGCGCCGTCGAGAGTGAGCGTCATCCTCTCCGGCAATGGTATTAGGGGCTCGGCCGAATTCCGGGCCCGCTCGGCCTGCTGGTAGTCGAGTCCGACCTTCGATTTGAGGGCGTAGACTCCCCAAGGAGCTACGTCGGTTGGAACGTTCGCCGTCCATCGCCCTAAGGCGTCGGTACGGCCGCCGACGAACGGTAACCCATCTACGAGGAACCGGACCTCTGCATCCTGGACTGGCCGAGTTTGACCGTCGACCACCTGAACCTCGAGTCTTCGCGCCGGCTTGAGAACGACGCGGACAGGAATCCCCGGAGGATCTCCAAATCCGAGCCTGAGCGTACCAAGCCTCCCCGCACCGTCGCGTGCGCTGACGAGGGCGATCGGTCGGCCCTGCAGATCCCTGGCGACCTTGACGCGAAAAACCCCGCTCGCGTCTGTCTTCGTCGAGTTGGACGCGATCAGGCCTTCGGCGCCGACCTCCACGTCGACGGCTGGCTTTCCCGATTCGTCGACCACGACTCCCGTCAGGATGGTCTCGTCTGGGGCCTTTCCGAAGGCCTCGGTGCGGGGCGAACCCAGAAGATGAATCACCGACAGGAAAAGCCCGAGAATCCACCATTTTTGAGCGGACTTGGCAGACCTTCGCATGGAAGTCGCTCCAGTGAAGCCGGGATGGTCGCGTCGCCACATGTCAACAGCGCCCACGGGCCAAGTCAATCATTGGAAGTGTGGAGGAAAAATGAAGAGCACGGCGAGCGGTCGACCTTGACAATCCCCCGCTCGAGCCGTAATGGTTAAGGTTGCCTTGCAACGATCGGTCGAACGGCTGTGGTTGGCCGTTTCGGGGTCGTTTTCGGGGGAGCCGAGGCCGCTGGAGCGACCCGCGTCATACCTTTCCTGCAAGGCTTCCAGAGTAACCCGTCCCCGAGGAGGACGTCATCGGACCGATCGAGCGAGGACTGAGGGTCAACGAGCAGATCCGCATCTCCCCCGTGCGGGTCATCAACGCGGAAGGCGCCATGCTGGGCGTCATGCCGACCAACAAGGCGCTCGAGGCCGCACGCGAGGCGGGGATGGACCTGGTCGAGGTGGCGCCGAACGAACGGCCGCCGGTCTGCAAGATCATCGACTACGGCAAGTTCAAGTACACCCAGAAGAAGCGTCTGACCAAGCAGAAGCAGCACCAGGTCCAGATCAAGGAGATCCGCGTCCGCCCCAAGACCGGCGATCATGACATCGAGGTCAAGGTGAAGCGGGCGAAGGAGTTCCTGGAAGCCAAGGACAAGGTGCTGGTCAACGTCCTCTTCCGGGGCCGCGAGCTGGCGCACATCGATGAAGGCCGCAGGGTGATGGACGAAGTTCTCCAGGCCCTCGAAGAAGTGGGCAAACTGGAGAAGACGCCCTCCATGGAAGGCCGAAGGATGACCGCCATCCTGGCCCCTCGGGCGTAACGCCCGGTCCGACGTCGACCCTGATTTTCGCCCGCCGGCGCGGATTTTCGTGCGCGTGCCGGCCGGGCAGTCTGGACGACGACGGCCTCGCTTTGCTACGATGTTCCGCTCGGCTCACGATCGGCGTCCCCCCGGACGAGCCGAATGCTTCACGGGCGTCGGGCCGCATCGAGCATGGCGGCCCGCCCACCCGAACCCGCGACGACGCTCCGCCCCCCTTCTGGGCGACCGCCCCGCGGCCGACACTTACTGGACTGAACAGGACGGTAGCGCAATGCCCAAGATGAAGACCCACAAGGGGATGAAGAAGCGGTTCAAGGTGTCGGCCACCGGCAAGGTCTCGCACAAGCGTTGCGGATCCTCGCACTTGAACAGCCACAAGAGCGGCAAGAAGATCCGTCGGCTCCGCAAGAAGAGCTGGCTGAGCGTCTCCGCCGAGACCAAGCGCGTGCGGAAGGCCGTCCGTCGCCGGATCTCGACCAATCCCCACGCCGTCGAGGCCGCCCGGCTCGCCGCCCAGGCCGAAGACAAGGCCCTGGAAGCCCAGGCCGCCGCCGCCCCCGCCGCCGAGTGACCGACTGATCCCGAATCCTCGAATCTCCTAGCGAAACGGGCCCCCGGACTCCGGCGAGCCCCACGAGAGTCTGAACCATGCGTGCAAGAAAAGGTGCGGCCCGCCGCCAGGCCAAGAATCGGCTGTTCAAGGCCGTCAAGGGGTTCGTCGGCGGCCGCGGGCGGCTGCTGAAGTCGGCCAAGGAGACCCTCCTCCGCGCCGGCATGTTCTCGTTCCGCGACCGCCGAGCCAAGAAGCGCGAATTCCGCCGCCTCTGGATCGTCCGCCTCAGCGCGGCCGCCGAGATGCGCGGGATCAAGTACAGCCGCTTCATCCACGGCCTGAAGCTCGCCAAGGTCGGCCTCGACCGCAAGAGCCTCTCCGACCTGGCCATCTACGACTCCGAGACCTTCGACGCCATCGTCGCCAAGGTTCGGGCCGAGCTGGACAAGTTCGACGAGGCCCTCAAGGCCCGTCAGCAGAAGGCTAAGACCGCCTGATTTTGACGCCCGACCCGAGCCGGATCGAGCCGAGATGACCCCCACCGGATCGCTTCAAGACGCCCTCCTGGAGCTGGAAGAGCTCCAGGCGAGGGCGCTGCACGCCTTCACGTCGGCCGCCTCTCCGGACGACGTCGAGGCCGCGCGCATCGAATACCTGGGCCTGAAGCAGGGACGGCTCAAGGCCGCCCAGGAACGGCTCAAGTCGCTGCCGTCGGACGGCAAGAAGGAATACGGGCGGCAGTTCAACGGCGTCAAGCAGGCCCTTGAGGCCGCATTCGACGCCGCCCGCGGCCGCGTCGAACGGAAGAAAGTGGCCGACGACGCGGTGGACGTCACCCTTCCGGGGATCGCTCCCCGCCTGGGCCGTCGCCACCCCCTGACGCAGACGGCCGAGGAACTCATCGACATCTTCGGCCGGCTCGGCTTCGCCGTGGCCCGCGGCCCCGAGGTCGAGGACGTTCACCACAACTTCGACGCTCTCAACATCCCCCCGGTCCATCCGGCCCGCGACCCTCTGGACAACTTCTACCTGTCCGAAGGGAGCATGCTCCGGAGCCAGACCAGCACCATCCAGATCCGGGTGATGGAGTCCCAGCCGCCCCCCGTCCGGGTGGTGGCCATCGGCCGGGTCTACCGGCCCGACACCGTCGATGCGACCCACTCGTTCATGTTCCATCAGATCGAAGGTTTGATGGTCGATGACGGCGTGACGATGGGCGACCTCAAGTCGATCCTCCGGTTGTTCGCCAAGAGTTATCTGGGCGAGGACGTCCAGATCCGCTTCCGGCCCTCGTTCTTCCCCTTCACGGAACCGAGCGTGGAAGTCGATATGCTCTGGCACGGCGGTCGCAGATGGGTTGAAATGGGTGGAGCGGGGATGGTCGACCCCAACGTGTTCAAGGCGGTTGGCTACGACCCCGAGCGGGTGACCGGCTTCGCCTTCGGCCTGGGGATTGAGCGGCTTTGCATGCGTCGGCACGGCATCGACGACATCCGCCTCCTCTACCAGAACGACGTCCGTTTCCTCGACCAGTTCTGACCCGAGCCGGCCGCCCGCAGCACCCACTTCGAGGCGAACAGCGATCGAACGCTCGTACCGAGCAGGGGGCCTCCGATGAACGAAGTCCAGGACAGCGTGATCGTGACCGCCGGGGCGACCGCCCACGGCGTCTGCGTACATCACCACGATTTTCCCGAGGTTCGCGCCGAGGGGCAATCGACCAAGGAGGCCGCGGCGCTGCTGGCGAACAAGCTGGCAGCCGCGATGGACACCGCCTTGACCGACTGGCGCCGGCAATCGCTGACCAAGGCGATCACCGACGTCTCTGAATACGTCAAGCGGGAAGGCTGAGCGGTGGCGACCGAGGAAGCCGAACCGGCGAAGACCGCCAAGGCCCGAAGGGCGCCAGCCCTGTCACGGGATCTCGGCGTCCTCGACGCCTCAATGCTCGTGATGGGAGCCATGATCGGCTCGGGCGTGTTCATCACGTCGGCCGAGTCGTCCCGGCAGGTCGGATCGCCCGGCTGGCTGCTGGTCGCCTGGGTTCTCGCCGGGCTGATGACCATCGCGGGCGCCCTCTCCGTGGGTGAACTGGCCGCCATGATGCCCAAAGCGGGCGGTCAGTACTACTTCCTGCGCACCGCCTACGGTTCTCTGGCGGGCTTCCTTTTCGGCTGGTCGATGTTCCTGGTCGTTCAGACCGGCACCATCGCGGCCGTGGCGGTGGCCTTCGCCAAGTTCCTCGGCGTCTTCATCCCTGGAGTTTCGGCCGAGAACGCGCTGGCCGAACTCCATCTGGGCCGTTATGCGCTTCGAATCACAACCCAGCAACTGACCGCCGTGGTCGTGATCGTCTTGCTGACGATCGCCAACACCCGCGGGCTGAAGCTCGGGGCGTTGATCCAGAATTCATTCACGTTCGCCAAGACGGCCGCCCTGATCGGCCTGATCCTGGTCTGCTTCGCGCTGGGGATCGACAAGCAGGCCGCCGCCTGGACGTCCAACTGGTGGAATCCCTGGGCGAACGGCTGGACTCCGCAGGCGGCCTACAACGGCTGGATCGGCCTCGACGGCGGACTCGGCCTGGTGCTCCTGGTGGGGCTGGCGATGGTCGGCCCGATCTTCTCGTCGTCGGCCTGGAACAACGTCACGTTCGTGGGCGAGGAAGCACGCGACCCCGCCCAGACGCTCCCCAAGGCGCTCTTGCGGGGAACCGTCGCCGTGATCGCCCTCTACTGGCTGGCGAACGTCGCCTATCTGGTGACGCTGCCGTTCGACGGCATCCAGCACGCCCCGCAGGACCGCGTCGGCACGGCGGCGATGGAAGCGGCCGTCGGGGCGAGCGGTCGCTACCTGATGGCGGGCGCGATCCTGATCTCGACCTTCGGCTGCGTCAACGGCCTGATCCTGGCCGGCGCGCGGGTCTACTACGCGATGGCCCGCGACCGTCTCTTCTTCCAGGCCGTGGCCAAGACCAACGAGCACCACGTTCCGGCCGTCGCGCTTTACGCCCAGGGCGTTTGGGCCAGCTTGCTGACCCTGCCGGCGACCGTCGGCGTCCATCCGGAGACGGGCGCGCCGACGTTTGGGAACCTCTACAGCGAACTCCTCGAATACATCATCCCCGTCGACCTGCTCTTTTGCATCCTGATGGTCGCGGCGGTGATCCTGATGCGGCGGAAGGCCCCGTTCCTGAACCGGCCGTACAAGACGCTGGCCTATCCACTGCCTCCCGCTTTGTACATCGGCCTGGCCTCGCTGCTGGTGGCCGACTTCCTGCTTCTCAAGCCCCTGACCTCGGGCGCTGGGTTCCTGATCGTGCTGACGGGCCTCCCCGTCTACTTCCTGTGGACCCGCGCCCAGTCGAAAGCAGCGGCCCGTCCCCGAACGGCGTCGCCGAGCCCCGAGCCCGCGAGCGAATAGCCCGATGATCGTCAGCTGGAACCAGCTTCTCGACTACGTGCGCCTCGACATGCCCGTGGAGGCCCTCACCGAACGCCTGGCCCTGACCGGCCTGAACCACGAGTCCACCGAGGACGTCGGCGGCGACCTGGCGATCGACCTGGAGGTCACCAGCAACCGCTCCGACTGCCTGGGCCAGATCGGCGTGGCCCGGGAAATCTCGGTCCTCTTCGATCGGCCCTTAAGCGTGCCGGCCGCTGCGCCGAGGACGTCGGGAGATCCGGTCGAGAAGTTCGCCGCCGTCGCCGTCGAGGAGCCAGGCCTCTGCCCGCGGTTCACAACACGGGTGATGACCGGCGTGAAGGTCGGCGAGAGCCCCTGGTGGATGAAGCGTCGGCTGGAGACGCTGGGCGTCCGGCCGGTCAGCAACATCGTCGACGTGACGAACTACGTCATGTTCGAATGCGGCCAGCCGCTGCACGCCTACGACCTCGACAAACTGGAAGGCCGCCGGCTCATCGTGCGCAAGGCTCGCGCGGGTGAGAAGCTCAAGGCGATCAACGGCAAGGATTACGCCCTGGAGCCGGAGATGCTCGTCATCGCCGACGCCGCCCGACCCGTCGGCCTGGCCGGCGTCATGGGGGGGCTGGAGACCGAGATCGGCCCGGGGACGACCAGCATCCTGATCGAGGCCGCCCGGTTCGACGCGATGTCGGTCCGCAAGACCTCGCGGGCTTTGGGCCTGTTCAGCCCGTCGAGCTTCCGGTTCGAGCGGCCTCTCGACCCCGAAGTCGCCGACTGGGCCAGCCGCCGCACGGCCGAGTTGATCCTGGAACTCTGCCCGGGGAGCGTCCTGCATCCGGGCGTCATCGACGTCGCCGCGCCGGCCTCGCCCCGCAAGCCGATCATTCTCCGGCTGGCGCAGATCCCCCGGGTGCTGGGGATCGCCATCGACCCCGTGGAAGTCCGGCGCATTCTGGAAGCCCTCGGTCTTGTGGTTCTGGATGAGACTGCGGCCACGATCAAGGCCGTTCCCCCGTCCTGGCGGACCGACCTGGAGCGGGAGATCGACCTGATCGAGGAGGTCGCCCGGATCCACGGCTACGAGAAGATCGTCGAGAACCGCCCGATCCCCGTCACGACGGCTCCGCGCGGGCGTCGCGAGCGGGTCGAGGACGCGATCCGCGAATCGCTGACGGCCATGCGGATCGACGAGGCCGTGACGTTCAGCCTGGTAGAAGACTCGCTGGCAGTCCCCGTCACGATGGAAGGCGCTGAAGCCCAGCCGCTACGGGTCTCGCACTCCAGCCGCAAGCGCGAGAACGCCCTGCGGCGGAGCATCATCCCCAGCCTGCTGGCCGTCCGCCGCCACAACGAGGCTCACGGCGTGGCCGACGCCCGCGTTTTCGAGATCGCCGACGTCTACATCCCCCGCGAGGAAGGCGGCACGCCCGACCAACCACCTCGGCTGGCGATCGCCGCCGGCCTGGACTTCCGCGGGCTGAAGGGAGTCGTCGAGACCTTGCTGCGAAGCCTGCTGATCGCCGAGCCCCTCTCGGCCGAGCCGGCCTCGCTGCCCTTGTTCTCCGAAGGCCGCGCCGCGACGCTCGCGCTGGGCGACGTCCGCCTGGGATGGATCGGCGAGGTCGACGCCGCCAAGCTGGAGGCGTTTGAGCTACGGAACACCTGCTCGGCCTGCGAGTTGGACCTTGGGCTCCTGCTGGAGAAGGCCCGGACGGTCGCCCAGTACAAACCCCTGCCGTCGTACCCGGCCGTCGTCCGCGACCTGTCGCTGGTCCTCGACCGGAACGTCGCCTGGGCCGAACTCTCGGCCGTGGTCCGCGAAGCAGCCGGCCCGACGTTCCGTCAGGCCGACTATCTGGACACCTTCCGAGGCGGCAATCTCCCCAACGACAAGCAGAGCGTCCACTTCGCCCTGACCTTCCGCGACGACGACCGCACGCTGACCGGCGAGGAAGTCGAGAAGGCCGTCCAGGACGTCGTTGCGTCCTGCTCGCGGAAGCTGGGGGCCTCGCTTCGAGCCTGACGGCGCGGGATTTGTAGCGAGTAAGGTTGGAACAAGCGTCCGTTTTCTGTAATCCGGAACCATAACGGCCTTCCCCCCTCGCGGGGGAAGGTGGCCGCGCAGCGGCCGGATGAGGGGGGATCGGCGTGGGGTTGATCGTCCGACCATCGACCGTGCATCCCACGGCGGCCGTCCCCCTCATCTGACCGCTTTGCGGTCTGTCTTCCCCCGCGAGGGAGGAAGACCGTCCTCGGCTTCGACCACCCATTCGATCCGAAGTCCGACGACCCTCACCCGGCCCTTCGGGCCGCCCTCTCCCGGGGGGAGAGGGGACATGAGACGCGGCGTGGCGTTGAATTACGCCGAAACCCCTGGACCCGACCGTGCGAGAAACCCTGGCCCGCTGGCGGACGAATCTGGGACTGCTCCTCCAGGAGTGGCGGACGGGGGTCCTCTTGCTCCTGTTTTTCGGCCCGTTCCTGGCCTACATCGGGTTCGGGACGATCTGGCTGTATGAGCAGGGCTGGATCATTCCAGCAGTGCTGGCCTGGATCATTGCCGGCGGCCTGTTCGCGTTCCTGGCGGCGCGCTGGACGACCAGCACCCGGACCGTCCTGCCGCCGCTCGATTGGGACTCGCCCCGCACCTTCGCTCCGATGGATCGCGAGGCCTGGAAGATTGTCGAGGACGAGGCCCACGAGGCCGAAGCCCTGGCGATGGAAGCCCTCATCGACGGCGACCGCTACATCGCCACCGGCCGCGCGCTGATGGAACGGCTCGCCGTTCACTATCACCCGGACTCGAAGCATCCACTCGACGAGGTGCCCGTCGTCGAGCTTCTCAGCGCGTTGGAACTGGCCGCGGAAGACCTCGCGAAGCTGACCCGCCAGATCCCCGGCGGCGACATGATCACGCTGTCGCACTGGCGGAGGGCGATGCAGCTTTCCAATTACATCTCCAAGGCCAACGACCTTTATGCGTTGGTCTCGCCGTTCCTCAACCCGCTCAGCGGCCTGACGCGGATCGGGACCCGCGAACTCGTGGTCAAGCCGGCATGGAAGAACATGCAGCAGAACGTCCTGCGCTGGTTCTTCCAGGCCTACGTCAACCGACTGGGCGTCCACCTGATCGAGCTGTTCAGCGGCCGGCTGGCGATCGGGGTCGACGAATACCGCCGATTGACTCGCCGACGGCCGATGTCCTCGATCAAGGCCGACCTCGACGAGCCCCTCTCCATCGCCGTGGTGGGCTCGCGGGAGTCGGGCAAGACGCGACTGATCGAGGCGGCTCGCGAGGTCTTCCAGGGGGATGACCGTCCTGTCCGCGCCCGGATGGAGGGCATGGGCCTGGACCCGGGCCTCGTCGACCGTCTGAAGCATGTGAAGTACGTCGAGGCCGTCGGCTACACGTCCAATGGGGACGCGGATCGCGAGTCTCGTGGCGATCGTTCCTCGCGTGACGCGGCCGTGGCGGCGACGGTCGACGCCGACATGCTCGTGCTGGTGATCGACGGCCGAAAGGGGCTGCAGGCGGCCGATGTCGCCTTCGCCAAAGCGTGGGATGCATATTTCCTTCAGCATCCCGACCGCGAGCCCCCCCCCACCCTGGTCGTGGTGACGGGCGTCGACCGCGAGGAGTTCGGACAGGTCTGGCAGCCTCCCTACGATTGGTCCGTCGGCCAGGGCATGCGTGAGACGGCCGTCCGCAGCCTCTTTGACACGCTCCGCGCCGCCCTGCCGCCGACGTTCACCCAATTCGCCGCCGCCGGCCTTCCCGAGGGGACGCCCTTCGGGATGATCGAACACGTCCTCCCCGCCCTCGCCGAGCAGCTCCACCGCGCCGAGCGGGCCGCCCTGCTCCGCCGCCTCCACGCCGCGGCCAACCGGTCGAAGTTCGGCCGAGTCGCCAGTCAACTCGGCCAGCAGGGAAAGAACGTCTGGGCCCACCTCAAGAACCGGCGGGGGAAGTCGGCCAAGCCTTCGTGACCCTCAGAAGGGCGTGGCTCCCGCCGCGTTCCCGGCTGGCGGCGTCGGACGTCGTCCCGAGTTGCTCGCGGGGCGGGAGGCTGGAACGCCCGCGGTGGGAGCGACCGAGGCCGGCATTCCCGGCTGGTTGCGGTCGGGAGGAGCCCCTTCGACCTTCCCTTCGCCGCCGAAGCGGACGAACGTGCCGGGCAGGAGCGGCACGGACGTTGAGACGATCACCGAATCGCTCCCTCGGAATGCGCCGGCGACCTGAATGCGCTCGGGGCCGAGGTTGCCCAGGGGCTTGATGCGGACGTCGACGACATGCTCGGCGCGGATGACCTGGACCGTGGAGTCGGGCACTCCGGCGGCCGGGGGCTTGATGGCCGACCGCGGCACGACGGCCACCGGCGACACGGGGAGGCTGGCGCTCCGGACTCGCAGGCCCGGCTCAAGATCCCCCTTGGTGTTGGGGACCTGGATCCAGGCCGCGGCGAAGGGTGCCGCCAGCTCACGGACGGGCTTGAAGTCGTCGTCCGTCGGCAAGGGGACGATGTTCTGAACCTTGGCGGACTGCTCCTGATCCTCGATGTAGACGGACGTCTCGCCCCCCGCCTTCACCGCCCGACGGTCCACCGGCGCGAGGGCTTTCAGGATGGTCACGTCGGCCAGCTCGGCGATCACGGTTCCCTTCAGGACGTACTGGCCGGAGGCCACGGGTGTGGCGACGATCCGTCCGGCGAAGGGGGCTCGCAGCGTCAGGCGGTCCAGGGCCAGCCGAGCCATCTCGACGCGAGCGTCGGCGGCGTCGAGTTGGGCCTTGCCGGCGGCGGAAGGCGCCTGGCTCGCGGCGGCCTGCTTCTCGCGCTGCTCGGCCTCGGCGATCTTCAGCCGGGCGGCGGCCTCGGCGCGGTCCAGCTCGGCTAGCTGCTGGGTTTCGCGGACCGTCGAGCCGACCGTCGCGTCGACGCTCCTGACCAGTCCATCAGCCGGTGCAACGATCGTCACCCGTCGAATCGGCTCAAGTGTGGAGACGACCTGGAAGCGTTCGGGCGGGGTGAGTGAGATCGGCTCCGCGTCGATCGTCGCCGAGGTCGGGAGAGTCTGGCCCTGGGCGGAGGCCGAGATCGCCAGGATCATCCCAGCGGCGAGCGTTCGGGTCTTCATCGGCTTGGCCCTCGGGTGGGGGAGGATGTGGTCCGTGGAGGTGTAGGACGGAAGCGACCTCGGCCGAAGCCGTCCCGAGGTCCATCTTACGACGAATGCGTCCGACGGCGAAACCTTGACGCGGGAATGGTGGACGGCATAATGGCGTGCTGAGACGACCTTTGCACCTTCGGGTCATCCTCAAGGTGGGCCGATCCGGCCCCGGGTTCGTCGAGGATCATCGCCTCCAATCAACGAATAAGCATTTTTTGATCGTGATGGAGACGGAGGGCGGTCGGCCCGTTGTAATGGACGAGAATGCTGGTCACGTCAATCCCTGGCTGATTGCGACGGCGGTCACGATCGCGACGTTCATGGAGGTGCTCGACACGAGCATCGCCAACGTGGCCCTGCGCTACATCGCTGGCGGGCTTTCCGCCGCGGCCGACGACAGCGAGTGGGTCATCACCGCCTACCTGGCCGCCAACGCCTCTGTGCTCCTCCTTTCGGGATGGCTCGGCGCGTACCTGGGCCGCCGGAACTACTACCTGCTCTCTCTGGCCGTCTTCACCGCCAGTTCGGCGGCGTGCGGGTTCGCCACGTCGCTTGAGGAGTTGATCTTCTTCCGCGTCCTCCAGGGACTCGGGGGAGGCGGGCTCCAGCCGGTCACTCAGGCCGTGCTCCTTGACTCGTTCCCCCCTGAAAAACAGGGCCAGGCGCAGGCGATGTTCGTGATGTCCGCGCTCGTCGCCCCGGTGCTAGGGCCGACCGTCGGGGGCTACATCGCCGACAACTACGGCTGGGAGTGGATCTTCCTGATCAACATCCCACCCGGCCTGCTAGCCCTCTGGATGAACCAACGATTCCTGCACGACCCGCCGTATCTCGTCGAGGAGCGCCGGCGGCTTCGGAGCCAGCCGCTGAATTTCGACTGGCTCGGGCTGGGATTGATCGTGCTGTCGATGATCTGCATGGAAGTCCTGCTCAGCAAGGGGCAGGAATGGGACTGGTTCGACGACCCCTTCGGCCGCGTCCAGGTGATGACCTTCGGCTTCGTCGGCGGCTTCGTCGCCCTGATCGCCTGGGAGAAGCGACACCCCTCGCCGGTCCTGAACCTGGCTCCGTTTCTCGACCGCAATTTCGCCGGGTGCTGCATCATCGGCTATGTGACCATGGCAATCACCTACGCCTCGATGATTCTTCTTCCGGGGATGGTGCAAACCCTCTTCGGCTACAATGCCGTGTGGTCGGGGCTGATCATGTCGCCGGCCGGGTTGTTCTCGATTCCGGCGGTGATTCTTTCGGGCTATCTCGTCGGCCGAGGAGTCAACATCCGCGCGATCATCGTGGTCGGGGCCCTGCTCATGGCGGCGGGCGCCCTCTGGTTCACCAGGCTGAACCTGGAGGTGAGCCCGGGGCATTTCGTCTGGCCGCGCGTGGTGCAGCAGATCGGCACGGCGAGCATGTTCGCCCCTCTGAGCGTGGCCGCGTTCCTTTACCTGCCCCCGCATTTGAGAGGGCCGGCCGCCGGGATCTTCGCGGCCGTGCGAAATGAGGGTGGAAGCCTGGGAACGACCCTGGGAAAGACGATCGTCACACGCCGGTTCCCGTTCCATACCGATCGGCTCGCTGAATACTTCTCGTCATACAGTCACGCCTACAATGAGGTCTACGCGAACCTGCGGGCGTACTTCTATCAACTGACGGGCGACCCGGAAACGGCCGGCCGCATGGCGCTGGACGGCCTGGACACGCTTCGGAGCCAGCAGGCGATGGCCATGGCCTACCTTGACGCCTTCTGGGTCCTTGGGCTGCTCGCACTCACTCTGATCCCATTGGCGTTCCTGCTCAAACCGTCGCAGGCCGCCGAGGGGACGCCTGTCGGGGCTCATTGACCCCGATCGTGCGCCGCGACGCGACCGTTTTCCCACGAGCCCCAGTCGATGAGCCCCAACGACTCAACTCCCGCAGCCAAACCGACGCCGTCGACCGCTCCCGTCGCCGAGGCCCCCGCGCCGCCGGAGGCGCGGGTTGCGGCCCCCGCACCGCCTCCGCCCTCGCGGCCGAGCTTTCTGAGTCGGATGGTCCGGTTCGTCGTGGTCGCGGGGCTTTTGATTGGGGCCGGCGTCTATTTCTATCCTGGCATCCACCGATCGTTGACCACGGTCTCGACCGACGACGCCTTCGTCAACGGACACGTGACGCACGTTGCGCCTCGGATCCCTGAGACGGTGAAGGAGGTGCTTGTCGACGACAACGACTTCGTTCGTTCCGGCGACATGCTGGCGCGTCTGGATCCAGCCATGTGGGACATCCGGGTTCAGCAGGCGAAGTCGAACCTCACGGCCGAGGAGAGGGCCCGCGACCAAGCGGTGGCCAAGGCGTGGTCGGGCGCCGCGGCCGTTCGCGCGGGGCGGTTCGAGTTGGCTTCGGCGATTTCGGCGGTCCGAAACCAGGCCGCAACCCTTCGCGTGGCCGTGGCCCGGCTCAACGAGGCGAAGGCGGCCGAGGCTCTCGCCTCCAAGGAAGCGGCCCGTTACGCCGAGCTCGCCGAACGCAAGTCCGTCACCCAGGAGATGGCCGACGTTCGACGGACCGACTTCGAGCAGGCCCAAGCCCGCGTCCGCCAGGCGTTGGGCGAAGTTCACAGCGCGCGGGTGGGCCTGGAGATTCCCGACGAGCCCGCCCCCGGGCACCCCCTCGACGAAGTCCCGGCCGACGTCGATCAAAAGCACTCCAGCGTCCTCGACGCCCTGGGCAAGTTCGCTTTGAACCTCGCCGATCTGGGGGTGCCAACCCCCGCCTACTACGAATCCCCCGACCAGTTCATCGCCGAGTTGAAGAGCCGAGCCCCCGACGGGGACATCGACGCCCTGATCGGGAAGATCGTCCACGAGGCCCCTGTCGTGACCTCGGCCGCGGCGCAGGTCCAGATCGCGCGCGACCGACTCGCCGAAGCCGAGTTGAACCGGAGCTACTGCGAGATTCGCGCGGCCGTGGACGGCTTCGTCTCCAACCGCAACGTCAACCCGGGCGATCATGTGGCCGTCGGCCAGCGACTGATGGCGATCCGCTCCTTTCAGGAAGTCTGGATCGACTGCAACTTCAAAGAGACGCAGCTCGAGTCGATCCGCGTCGGCCAGCCGGTCGAGCTTGAGGTCGACGCCTATCCCCACAAAGTTTTCCACGGCCGAGTCACAGGCTTCAGCCCTGGAACGGGCTCTTCCATGTCACTGCTCCCTGCGCAGAACGCGACGGGAAACTTCGTGAAGATCGTTCAGCGTCTGCCCGTGAAGGTCGAACTCATCGGCGGCAATCCGCCCGTTACGCCGCTGTTCATCGGCCTTTCGGCGCGTCCACACGTCCTGATCCACGCTCAGCCGGAGGGCCCCAACGCCGGCCAGCGTCTGCGGGGGAGTTTCCCGAACGTCCCCGTCGAGCCGTCGTGGCCGAGTCTCAACGCCCCTTCCTCACCGCGAGAATCCTCCGAGGCCGCGCCACCGGCCCGGTGAACTCTGCGGCCTGCGCGTCTGGGCGAGTCCCTTTGTTCGTTTACGCCTGGCTTCGAGTGCCCACGCGCCGACTGGTCGACCGATAAAAGGCGCGTCCGAGATAGGCGACCCGCCAGGATGGCCGACTCGCCTCGCAAGTGCCTAACTCTCCGTGGAATGGGGGTGAACAGGATGCTCACCAGCCGTAGGCCTTTGCTGGTCGGTCTCGCGCTTCTCGGAGCCACGGCGTTCGCCGCCGCTCCGTCAACCCGAGCAGAGGATCTCAACGACGCCTGGGCTTCGGCTCTGGGGGTCAATCAGAAGCTCCGCGCCGAGCAGACCAACTCCATGGCCGCCGGCGTATCGGTGGCGGCCGAGCGGGCGGCAAGGTTCCCCACGATCCACAGTACGACCGGCGCGGCTTACTTCGGTCAGTCGCCCCGGTTCACCACGACGCTTGCCACGCCTGCCTCGGCGACTCCCACGCCTATCTCCTCGCCCCTCCTCGGCGCCAACCAGAGTTGGCTGCCGATCAGCTTCACGATGGCCACCCATCCGCTCTATACGTCCGGGCGGATCCAGGGCGCCATCGACGCGGCGAGCAGCCAGGCGGGCGCCCAACACGCCGTTGAGTTCCGCACGGCTCTCGACCTCAAGCTGGCTGTCGCGGAAGCCTACGTCGACGTCCTCCGTGGTCAGCGACGCCTTCAGGTGGCTCGCAGCAACGTCGCCCAGCTCGGATCGTTCGATCGCGATGTGAACAACCGGGTCGAACAGGGCGTCGCCACCCGCAACGACCAGCTCGCCGCCGACGTCGCCCTCAGCAACGCCCGGCTGCGCGAAGTCCAGGCGGTGACAGCCCTGGACATCTCCTGGGCCGTCTACAACCGCTATCTCTGCCGACCGGCGTACGTCAACGTCGAGCTGGTCGAGCTGTCGACGGATCCGACATATCCGGTAGAGGGGGATCCCGTCGCCGTCGCCATGTCGCGGGGAGCCCGCGGGCCCTCGCCCGAGGTCGACGCCCTGGTGCATCAGGCTCTTCGCAGCCGCCCCGAATTGGCCGAGCTAGCCCACCAAGGCCAGTCCCTGGAGGCCAAGGCTCGGGTCGCCAGTTCGGCCAACAAGCCGCAAGTGTCCGTCGGCGCGGGGCTGCTCTACGCCGGGTCGTCCTCGCTCAACCCGCAGACCAACTTTCTGGGGACGGCCTTCGTCGACTGGAACATCTTCGACGGCGGCGCTGCGCGGAGAAGATCGACGGCCTATGAGCTGCAGCACGCCGCTGTCTCCCGCCAGCGGGCCGACGCCGCCGACGACATCGCCCTTCAGGTCCACGTCCAGTGGAGCAGGCTTCAGGAAGCGAAGGTCAGCCTCGGCGTCGCGCAACATTCGGTCAGGCAGGCGGAGGAGAACATCCGGGTCGTCCTCAACCGCTATAAGGAGCAGGTCAGCACCTACACGGAGGTCCTCGACGCCGAGACCCGCCGCCTGGAGAGTCTCACCCGATACTACGACGCCTTCTACGACAAGTCCCTCGCCGAGTTCCGTCTTCACCGCGCCGTTGGGGACCTCTGATCCGGCCTCACGGAAGTACCGAATTCGAGGACATCATTCCGAATGCGGCCTAAGCTGGAGGTGTCAGGCCCGCATGCGCGGAGTATTCCATCATTATTCGATTCGGGAATGCCGCCGATGTTCAGATTCTCGATCGCGATGGGGACGTTCAACGGTGGTCGCTATCTGCAGGAGCAGCTCGACTCGATCCTCTCGCAGACGCGCCTGCCCGACGAGTTCGTCGTCTGCGACGACGGCTCGCAGGACGACACGTTGGAGATTCTGCGTCGATTCCAGAAGTCCGCGCCGTTCCCCGTCGAGGTCCACGAGAATCCCCGTCGCCTGGGCTGGGCCAAGAACTTCGAACGCACGATCGATTTCTGTACCGGCGACGTCGTCGCACCCTGCGACCAGGACGACGTCTGGCGTGAGGACAAACTGCAACGCCACGAAGAGATCTACGCCTCGGAACCGGACGTGCTGTTGATCTTCAACAACGCACGATATATCGACGCATCTTCACGACTCATCTCAGACAGGAACGTCTTTCAGACGACCTTCGACCGGGATCCAGGGCTTCGCGATGCGATGGCTGGGGACAAGGCCTTCACTGTCCTGGCCCGCACGCCGCGCGTCTCCGGCTGTATGATGTCGTTCCGAGCGAATTGGTGGCGTCGCATCGCCCCGGTCCCGGACGGAATCGGCCATGACGACTGGGTGGCCCTCTGCCTCTCCCTGGTCGGTCGGATCCAGATCGTCGAGGAACCGCTCAACCAGTATCGGGACCACGCAGCCCAGGTGACGAAGGGGGACGGATCGACGCCGCCGTCGGCCGTCTTCAACACCTTGATGAAGCAGCGAGCCGATCAGTTGGAGCACTGCCGCGACCGGATCTGCGAGTTCGCATCGGCGAATGGGCCGGTGCGGTTTCCGGCGTATCAATCCCATCTCGATGGTTTGATCCGCCATCTCCGCCGTCGTTCCACGCTGTCTCGGTTTCGCGCCCTGCGGGCCCCGGTCGTCCTGAAAGAGCTGGCGCTCGGCCGCTACGCGAAGTTCAACGACAACCTCCGCGACTGTTTGAGTCAGGACGGCCGACAGGGACGCTTCCTCGGATTGGACTGAGCCCCCCGAGGCAACGCCCCCGTCTTCGGAGAGACGACCGCGATTCAATAGTCGGTCAGCCCGATCTTAGCGGGGACGGTGAACTGGCCGGGGCGGGATTTGACGATGTGCCGGAGCCATTCCTCGGGATACCCGGTGGCGTGAGCGTCGCCGTCGGCGTCCTTGACGTAACCGTCGATGTGGCGGGTCAGGATGGTCTCCGCCAGTGTCTGCCAGCCTCGGAAGACGCTTTCAGCGGTTGACGTGCTGTACGAGGTCAGGAACGACCGCGCCAGGGCTGGGTCGGTTGCAACGAGCTTCGCGGCGGCCTCCTCGATCACCGGCTGCATCTTGAGGATCGCCTCCTCCTGCTTCGCCTGAGCGGCCTGAACGTCCGGGAAGACGTGCGACCAGCGGTCGTAGGTCAGGTTCGAGACCAGGTTCATGATCCAGAACGCAGACTGCCACGAGAACTTCTGGTAGTCCCCCGCCACGTACGACGCCGGCAGAGCGTCGATCGAGCAATACAGCGGGGTGAAGCACGACGTGGAGGCGTCGTCCGGGGTGAACCAGGTCACGCCGCCGACCGCGTCCGGCAGGCTCGCCCGGCTCTGGTGGAGGACCGTGAAACCGGCATGCGGGGCCGCGATTGGGCGTTCCCACATGTATTCCTTGCCGTCGGCGTGGAAGACCAGCGGTCGGAGTCGGAACGGGCTGTTGAACGGGCCGGCGTCCGGGCCCTGGGTCATGTCGTAGGGCGTCCCCTCGAAGTGGTCGCGCATCAGGCCCATCACGTCGTGGACCGCCAGCGGCTTGTCCGGCTTCACGAAGAGCGGGTAATCCTCGACGCCCTCCACGCCGCGGAACCAGGCGTCGGAGAAGTTCGCCGAGGGGGCGGAGCGGCGGTAGATGCTCCAGACGCGACCCGCGCAGGCGCGTCGGGCGGAGGGGCCGTGGTCGGGGTGGTAGGCGTCGCGATAGCTGAACGGCTTGCCGGACTTCGGGTCGTAATACCCCTTCTCAACGGCGAACGAGACCACGTCCGGGGCGTATTGCCAGTTCTCGGGGTCGTCGAGCGGGAAGGTGGTGATCCGGCTCATGTTCGCATGGGCCGTGACGCAATCATCGGGGACGCGAGCGGCGACCCAGACGATCCCCTTCTGACCGGGGCCCTTGTTGATCAACTCCATGATCCAGGCTTCGTTCTTGTCGGCGATCGAGAAGGTCTCGGCCGAACTGCCGTAGCCGTGCTCGCGACAGAGCGAGTCCACCAGCGAGATCGCCTCGCGGGCGGTTTTGGCCCGCTGGAGGACCAGGAGCATGAGGGCGTCGTAGTCGAGCAGTCCCTTGCGGTCGCGCAGTTCGCGACGGCCGCCGGTGGTGGTCTCGCCCATCGACACCTGATGCTCATTGATCAGGCCGACGACCGAGTACGTTCGCGACGCCTGCGGAATACGGCCCCGGACGTCGTCCGTCTCCCAGCCCTTGACCTCGACCGTCTCCCCCGCCTTGTGCTCGCCGCCTGCGACGCGCAGAAGCCGGGGCATGATCGTGATGTCGGAGGTGTATGTGATCATGACCGAGCCGTCCCGCGACGCCTTTCGGCCCACCACGATGTTCGTGCAGGCCGAAGCCCCACCCACCGCCGCCGTCGCGACGACCACCCACAAGACGACCTTCCGAACGCCCGTCATGAACGCACCTTTCTTGCTGGTCGAATCTACTGCGCCAATACCAGTGACCTGAGGATACAGCGGCTTGCTGCACCATGACATAGCTCGCAGGAGGCCGCGATCTAGTCCCCTCTCCCACCGGGAGAGGGTGGCCCGGAGGGCCGGGTGAGGGTCGTCGGACTGCAGGCATGACGACGGGAGCTTCGTTCGCCTGCGTCCAACATGCTCTCCGAAATCCGATGTCCCTCACCCGCTGCTGCGCGGCTGCCCTCTCCCGGCGGGAGTGGGGATATCAATGCCGGCCTGAGAGCCGCTTGCCGGCGATCAACCGGCCCGACTTACTCCACATCCTCTGGCACCTGTGCATCCCCCGTCATTTTGATCGGCAGGCGTCGGACCTTCGTGCCGAGGCGGTCGGTGAAATACAGGCTCGACTCGGACTTCTTGCGGGCGTCGCCGTCGGCCCAGAAGGCGTAGAAGTCGGGGTGGGCGTTGACGGGGCGTTTGGCGTAGGTGTGGTTGCGGGTCTTGTCGTGAGTGAGCTGTTTGACGCGGGTCCAGGTCGCGCCCTGGTCGGCGCTCGTCCAGAGCACCATGTCGCCGCCGGTGCCGAAGGGTTGCGGACCGGGCTCGGTGGGGGCGATGACTCGCCAAATCCCGTCTTTCTCGATGTAGAGCGGGCCGTGGTCGTAGTTGTGGTCGGACGTCGTGAACGGCCGGTCGATCCATTCGCGGCCGTCCCAGCGCGTCGTTCGCCACTGGTGGGGGCCGTTCTTGGGGCCGGGCTCGTAGCCCTGGCTCGTCAGATACAGGATCACCGGCCGGCCCTCGGCGTCGAAGTTCAGGTCCTTCAGGTAGACCAACTTCCCCTCCGACTTGTACTCGCGGATCAGGGCCGGGTTGTCGGGCTGGGTCAGCGGCAGCGAGACGGGCTGGCCGTCGGCGCGGGTCCAGGTCGCGCCGAAGTCGCGAGTCTGGAGGTAGTACATGTTCGTCCGCTCGTCCAGGCCGAGGGGCTTGGGGTGGTAGTCGAAGATCGTGGCGACGGTCCCCTCGCGTGCCCCAGTCACCTGGTAGTCCCCCTGGTCGATGTGCGCGAGCGGCGTGGCTTCGGGCCAGGTGCGGCCGTCGGGGCTCGTCATGTAGCGGAGCCCGCGCCCAGACTTGTACTTGGTATGAAGGAACAGGAAGCCCTTGCCTGGTACGTACCAGGGGTGGCCGTAGGAGAAGTTCGTCTCGACGACCTGTTCGAAAGCGTCGATCGATCGAGGCTTGACGCTGCGGTGGATGAACGACGGCCGCGCCGTGCCGTGGGCGTTGGAGAAGATCCAGAGATAGCCCTCGGCGTCGGTGGCGAGGCACGGGTTGTCGTGGGCGTCGTTCGTCTTCTTGTCCAGAAGGATCCGAGGCCGGGGAACCGTCCCCGTCGCATGATCGAAGTACGAGACCATATGCAGGATCGACTTCCGCTCCGGGTCGGCCCCGCCGTAGACGAAATACGTCCGGTTCGACGGCTCGTCGTAGATCGCCATCGGCGACTGCTGCTGCGGGTACGTCCCCAGCCCGCCGCTGTACTTGAACTTGTATTCATCTTTCGTCGTGCCGACCGAATACCAGCAACCGACGTAGCCGTCGGCTTGTTCGAGCGGTCGGGGATCGTCGGCGGCGAGAGTCGCGACGAGCAGCAGGGCCAGGACGTTCATGGACGATTCTCCGGAGACTCGCGAGAGATCCTGCCAGGTGCCATGCCCACTCTCGTCGTGGGCATGCGATCGGCGTCGGTCACTGAGTTGACCCAAGCCGGTTCATGGCCACGCAAGCGTGGCCATGGCACCCGAGATCTTGGACTTCCTGGTAAGCGGAATTTCTCAAACCAAGTTTCGCGTCGCACTCAGGCGCTGGCGTCGTCCAGCAGCTTGATCGCGGCGGGGTCGAGCTTGATTTCGACAGCCTTGATCAGGTCGTCGAGCTGTTCCACGCTGGTCGCGCTGGCGATCGGCGCGGTGACGCTGGGGCGGGCGATCAGCCAGGCCAGCGCGACGCTCGCCGGCTTGACCTTCAGAGCCGAGGCGATCTCATCAAGATGATGGACGATTTTCAATCCTTTGGAATTAAGATACTTCTTCACATTGCCGCTTCGAGCAGGACTCTTAGCGAGATCGGCCTCGCCATGATATTTGCCCGTCAGGAAGCCGCTCGCCAGTGAGTAGTATGGGATGACAGCAATATCCTCCTTCAAGCAGAGTGGCTCCAGCTCCTTCTCGAAGCCTGCACGCTCCACTAAATTGTAGTGGGGCTGCAGGCATTCGTAGCGAGCCAGTCGCTTCTCCGCGCTGATCTTCAGGGCTTCCGTCAATCGCGCGGCCGTGAAGTTGGAAGCGCCGATCGCGCGGACCTTCCCCTGCTTTACAAGTTGATCGTAGGCCTCCAGCGTCTCCTCCTGGGGCGTGTCTGGGTCCTGGTCCTTGTGGGTCTGGTAGAGGTCGATGCGGTCGGTCTTCAGCCGCTTCAGCGAGTCCTCCACTGCTCGGAGGATGTAGGACTTCTTCAGCCCCACCTTCCCCTCCCCCATGTCCATGCCGACCTTGGTGGCGAGCACCACCTTGTCGCGCTTGCCGGACGCCTTGAACCAGTTGCCGATGATCGTCTCCGACTCGCCCCCCTGGTTGCCGGGGGCCCATCGCGAGTAGACGTCGGCTGTGTCGATGAAGTCGAGCCCGGCGGCGACGAAGGCGTCGAGGATCCTGAACGACGTCGGCTCGTCGATCGTCCAGCCGAACACGTTGCCTCCCAGGCACAGCGGGACCACCTCCAGGCCCGATCGACCGACTTTCCGCTTCTGCATCTCTCGATCCTCCATCAGGTTGCGCGTTGATCCAGCCGACGCTCCGGCTGCGGGCCTCGGGGAATTCTAACCGAGGGGCAATACCGTCGCCGCAGGGCGCGGATGCGGAGAGCATCGATTGCGGGTAAGCTCGGCTTTATCGGGAAGGGATCGGAAAGCCAGTGGCGTGAAGGGAATCGACGAGGCGATGCAAGCGACGATCGAGGCGGTGGCGTTCGACCTGGACGGACTGATGTTCGACACGGAAGCCCTGTTCTTCCGCGTTGCCTGCGAGACGCTGGAGGCGCGCGGGAGTCGGTTCACCCACGAGATGATGGCCGCCATGATCGGCCGACGGGCCGTCGAGGCCGGTCACGTCCTCCAGACGATGAGCGGCGTGAAGGCCGAGCCCGAAGAGTTGCTGGCCGACGTCCGAGGGCGGTATCTCGCCGTCCTGGACACCGACGCCGCGCCGACGGCCGGGCTGTTGACATTGCTGGACCATCTCGAAGATTTGGACGTGCCCAAGGCCGTCGCAACCTCCTCACGCCGAGCCCATGCCGAACGCCTGTTGGGCGGGCATGGGATCCTGGACCGGTTTACGTTCATCCTCGGGTCGGAAGACGTTAAACAGGGGAAGCCCGAGCCGGAAATCTACCGGAAAGCGGCTGAAGGGTTCGGCGTTCGTCCCGAATGCCTTATGGTGCTGGAGGACAGCCGGGCCGGAGTGGCCGCCGCGCGCGCCGCGGGGGCGTTCGTCGTCGCCGTGCCGCATGAGCACAGCGTCGCCCAAGGTCTGGGCCTGGCCGACCTGATCGTCCCCCGCCTCGACGCCCCCACGCTGCTGGCGCGGCTGGGCCGCTGACAAGGAGACCGCCGATGTCCTCGCCTATCGAGACGCTCGAATCCAGCCCCGACGCCGTCCAGGCGAAGGATCACGACTTCATCCCTTACGTCGCCCCGATGTTCGCCTACGTCGCTCTGTCGAGCCTGGAGGGCTACCTCCCCTCGACGAGCTGGTACCCGGCGGCCTACGCGGTGAAAGCGGCGATCGTCGCGGCGATCATGTGGCATTATCGGTTGACCTGGAAAGACCTCCGGCCGATGCCGGGCCTGCTGGATATCGTCCTGGCCGTGGCTCTCGGGTTCCTGGTGATCGGGCTCTGGATCGGGCTCGACGGCCGATATCCCAACCTGCCGTTCATGGGAGGCCCGCGCCAGGCGTTCGACCCCAACACGCTGGGAACGGGTGGGAAGTGGGCGTTCATCGCCGTGCGGATGCTCGGCCTAGTGCTGCTGGTGCCGGTCTTCGAGGAGCTTTTCTGGCGGTCGTTCCTCAACCGCTGGATCATCGATCAGGACTTCGGGAAGGTCCCCGTCGGCAAGGTGACGTGGATCTCGGCCGGCGCGACCGCCGCCCTCTTCGCGATGGCCCATCCCGAATGGCTCCCCGCACTCCTCACTGGCCTGATCTGGGCGGGGCTGCTGGCCTATACGAAGTCGCTTTCCGCCTGCGTGATCAGCCACCTGGTCGCGAACCTGGTCCTGGGCGTCTACGTGATCGCCGCCCAGGCGTGGAAGTTCTGGTGAGAATCGCTCGGGGACGCTCATGATCATCCCGTGGGGGACAGACGCCCCGATCTACCACCGGCCCATCGCCACCATCGGCGTGATGGTCGCCTGCGTTCTGGCGTTTCTCGTCGACCCGACCCACGAACACCGCGAGTTCCTGCTGGACCTCGGCGACGGCGTCCATCCGTTGCAGTGGGTGACGAACATCTTCCTGCACGCCGACATCCTCCACCTGGCCGGCAACCTGCTCTTCCTCTGGGCGTTCGGGATCATCGTCGAGGGGAAGCTGGGGGCGATCGGCTTCCTGGCGGTCTACCTGGCGATGGGCGTCTTTCAGAGCGCGACGATCCAGATCCTCATCGACCCCGGCGAGGCCCGGTACATGCTGGGGGCGTCGGGCGCGATCTACGGGCTGATGGCCCTCTGCATGATCTGGGCGCCCCGGAACGATCTGTACTGCATCGTGCTCCTCTCCGGCTTCATGCGGCTGCTGGTCTTCCAGCCGGAGATCCCGATCCTCTGGTTCTCGACCTTCTACATCCTGTGGGAGCTTATGCTCTCGGCGCTGAATGGGTTCTCGGCGTCCTCGGCGATGGCCCACGCGACGGGCGCTGTCGGGGGCCTGATCCTCGGGCTGGTGCTGCTGAAGCTGGACCTCGTCGACTGTGAAGGCTGGGACCTCCTCTCGCGAATGAAGCACGGTCGGACGGGGACCATGCACCGGCCGACCAAACGCAAGACGCACCGTTCGTTCACGGAGAAGGTTCAGAAGAAGGTGTCGAAGGCACGCAAGGCGCGGGCGGCCGGCGAGGATCCGGACGCCGCCGCGCTGAGGACCTTGCGCGAGCACCTTGACGCCGGCGAGACCGAGGCCGCGATGGGCTTCTATCGGGCGATGCGTCGCAAGCGGCCGTCGTGGCGGCCCCCCGACCCCGAACGCCTCGACCTGATCAAAGCCCTGGCCGCGGCCCAGCAGTGGGAAGACGCCGCGGGGGTCATGCAGGCCTATCTCGACGAGTCGATGCTCCCCTCCCCCAAGATCCGCCTCAAGCTGGCCGAGTTGCTGATCCGCCGCATGGACCGCCCCGTTGCCGGTTTGAAGACTCTGGAAAGCGTCCCCGAGTCGGACCTCCCCGCGCCGCTCGCCGAGGGTCGCCGCAAGCTGATCGCGATCGCTGAGCACCTCCGCGAAGAGGGCACCCTGGAACTGGACGACGCCGTGCACGCCATCTGAGAGTCAACCGCCCTCGAACCGTCGACGGAGCCGCCATGATTCGTCACCTTGCGTTCGCGTTCCTGCTGGCCGCCTCGCCCGCGTTCGCCCAGGCCCCGGTTTATCCGAAGGCGGAACGCGTCGACGCCCTCGCCCAGGCGGAGTTCGCCGCACAGGAGGCGGTCGGCCTGGCGGTGGTCGTGATCGACGGCGGCGAGATCGCCTGGTCGCGAGGCTACGGCCATGCCGATCGCGAGGCCGACGTGCCGGTAGATCCCGCGAAAACACAGTTCCGCTGGGCCTCCATCTCCAAGCCGGTGACGGCCGTCGCGGCGCTGCAACTGGCGGAGAAGAAGAAGCTCGACCTCGACGCCGACGTCCGATCGTACGTCCCAGAGTTTCCCGACAAGGGCGTGAAGATCACGCCCCGCGAGTTGCTCTGCCACCAGGGGGGGATCGTCCACTACACGAACGGCCCCGTCGTTCGAACGTTCCAGACCTACACCGATCCGCACCCCTTCGCCGACGTGGTGAAGGCCCTGGACGAGTTCAAGGAATCGCCGCTGATCTGCCCGCCCGGCACGAAATACTCGTATACGACTCACGGCTTCATGCTGCTGGCGGCCGTCGTCGAGCGTGCGGGAGGGGAGCGCTACGCCGACCAGGTTCACAAACGGATCGCGGAGCCGCTCGGCATGAAGGACTTCCGCCCCGACTACCAGTGGGAAGCCATCCCCAACCGGGCGGCCGGTTACCACAAAAACGAGGGCAAGATCGTCCGTCGCGATCCGGAGCACGACGTCAGTTGGAAGCTGGGAGGCGGCGGCTTCACCTCGCCGGCCGTCGACCTGGCGCGATTCGGCGTCGGGCTGATCCAGCACAAAGTCGTGGACCAGGAGACCGAGCGGGCGATGTGGACGCCCAACAAGCCGTCCGACCCCACCGGCGCGAAGCCCTACGGCTATGGGTTCTTCATCCACGAACTCGATGACGGCCGGAAACTCGTCGGCCACGACGGCAGCCAGGAGAAGAGCCGCACCGGCCTGCTCCTCAACCCTCAGACCGGCAAGGGGGTTGCGGTCATGTCGAACTCAGAGTGGTTCAATCCAATGAAGCTGGCGCGGAAGGCTCTCGACGCCATCGAATGAGCGAGCGTCAGCGGCTCCAGCGAACCCTTCATCCGCTGCAATCGTAAACCCCGTCAGAGTGGGCGGCGGCGGGCGTCCGCGCGCCGATTGCCGAGGTTGCAAAAACCGAATGCGTTAGGCAGGATGGACGGGTCGCACGTCCTGGAGAAGGCCGGGCGGTCTCGTCGACGGGACGCCCTCTCCCCGGCGGCGCCCCCGCTTCATTCCCACCCTTTTGACGCGGTCGTCGACGTGCGCTCCCTTCGTCATCCCGTTGAGCGACATCCCAGGGCATCACATCCACGGTTCCAGGAGGGCTTCATGAGTCGCATCGGTCGTTTCGGGGTTTTGGCCTCGCTGGCGCTGGGGACGATCCCGGCCGCGAGCGCGCAGCAGGCGCAGCCGCCGGCGCAACAGCAGCAGGACGGCGCGAAGATCGACATCGGCGAGGCCATCGCCGCGGCGAGGGCCGCTCAGGGCGGAGGCCCGGGCGGCCCCCGGTTCGGCGGGTCGAGCAACTTCCGCGACTTCAACGACGTCACCAAGGACGCGGAGAAGATCGAGGGCCTGTTCACCCTGTACAAGACCGGCGACCACCTCTACGCCGAGATCCGTCCCGACCAGTACAACCAGCCGCTGCTGGTCCCCGTCACGATCGCCCGCGGCATGGCCAACACCGGCATGCCGGCCGGCGACGACGACCTGGTGATCGTCCTGAAGCGCGTCGGCGACCGGGTCCAGATCATCCGCCGCAACATCCACTTCAAGGCTCCGTCGGGGACGCCCATCGAGAAGGCGGTCAAGCAGAACTACACCGACTCGATCATCCAGGCCCTGCCGATCGTCACCCTCAACCCGATGCGCGGCGGCGCGGCGTTGATCGACCTGTCGGACGTCTTCATGAGCGACTTCGCCCAGCTCGGCCTGGGACCGATCGACCGCTCGCGGACGACCTGGCAGAAGATCAAGGGCTTCCCGAACAACATGGAGCTGCAGCTTGAGACGACCTACGCCGCCGGCCGAGGAGGTCGCGGCGAGGGCGCCGTGGCCGACCCCCGCGGGCTGACGATCGTCGTCCACTACAGCATCATGAAGGCCCCCGACATGGGATACCGTCCGCGCGTGGCGGACGACCGCGTCGGCTACTTCCTCTCGGCCGCCAAGGACTTCGGCAGCAGCAGCCAGGACGGGAATTTCGTCCGCTACATCGACCGCTGGCGGCTGGAGAAGTCCGACCCCCGGGCCAAGCTTTCGCCCCCCAAGAAGCAGATCGTTTGGTACGTGGAAGACACCGTCCCGCAGGAGTACCGCCCCTACGTCGAGGACGGCATTCTGGAGTGGAACAAGGCGTTCGAGAAGATCGGCTTCCGCAACGCGCTGGCCGTCCGCTGGCAAGAGGCCGGGCGCGACGACTTCGATCCCGAGGACGCGAACTACTGCACGTTCCGCTGGGTGGCCAGCGAGTCGGGCGCGGCCCGCTCCTGCTTCCGCGCCAGCCCGATCACCGGCGAAATCATCGACGGCGACGTGATCTTCGACTCAAGCTTCATCCGCCACTGGCGGCAGGAATACGCCCTGCTCGTCGGCAACACGACGGCCGCCGACGGCTCGACCCAGTCCACGCCGCTGGCCCTGGGCGAGGTCGTCAGCCCGATCCTGGCCTCGAAGCTCGGCTACGGCGACCCCACGCCCCCCTCGCTCCTCGGCCTCGAAGCGCTCCAGCAGACCCCCGGCCGGATGATCCCCGAGTTCATCCCCGCCGATCAGGGCCCGCTCCAGTGGCAGCTTGCTCGGAACCTGGCCCGCAACTCGCAGGCTCGCGGCTTCTGCCAGCGTCTGCAGGGCTTCACCCAGGACCTCAGCCTGGCCGCCGTCAGCTTCGCCGCCGAACAGGCCCCGCCCGCCGGCGAGAAGAAGGAAGAGGAGAAAAAGGACGGCGAGAAGAAGGACGACGAGAAGAAAGATCCTCGGATCGAGATGCTGCGTCGTCGCGCTGAGACCAAGGATGAGCTTCCCGAGGAGTTCGTCAGCCAGGCGATCAAGTCGATCGTGATGCACGAGGTCGGCCACTCGCTGGGCCTCCGCCACAACTTCAAGTCGAGCACGATGCTCCCCGCCGACAAGCTCAACGACACGGCCGTCACGCATGAGAAGGGCCTTGTCGGCAGCGTCATGGACTACGCTCCGGTGAACCTCGCCCCCAAGGGAGCGAAGCAGGGCGACTACTACACGACGACCCTGGGGCCCTACGACTACTGGGCCATCGAGTACGGCTACAAGCAGGTCGACGGCGACGAGGCGGCCGAGCTGAAGAAGATCGCCTCGCGGGCCGCGGAGAAGGACCTGGCCTACGCGACCGACGAGGACGTGGTCCTGAACGACGACCCCTACGTCAACCGCTGGGACCTCGGCGCCGACCCCTGCGAGTTCTCCAAGAGCCGCATCGCGCTGGCGAGCGAGCTGATGAAGGATCTGGACGGCCGCGTCGTCAAGGACGGTGAGCCCTGGGCCCGGATGCGTCGGGCGTTCAGCGTCCTGCTCAACCAGTGGGGCAACGCCGCGACCCTGGCCTCGCAGTACGTCGCCGGCCAGTCGGTCTCGCGCGACCACAAGGCCGACAAGGACGCCCGCGACCCGATCCAGCCGGTCCCCGGCGACAAGCAGCGCGAGTGCCTGAAGTTCCTCTCCGAGCACGTCCTGACCGACAAGGATTTCACGTTCTCCCCGGCCGTGATGCGGCGCCTCGGCAACGAGCGCTGGATGCACTGGGGGAACGAGGGGGTCTTCAGCGGTCCGAACGCGGACATCTCGGTTTATGAGCGGATCCTGGGCATCCAGCGGATCGTCCTGGGCCACTGCCTCAGCGGCGCCACCCTGTCGCGGCTCCAGAACCAGGAGCTTCAGGCCGACCCCGGCGCGACCCCGCTCCGGATGGACGAACTCTTCCGCGCCCTGACCGACGGCGTCTGGAGCGACCTGGACAACCTGCCGGCCAAGGACGAGAAGAACCCCAAGCCGGCCCTCTCCACCATCCGTCGCAACCTCCAGCGCGAGCACCTGCGTCGCCTGGGGACGATGGTCGTCGGCACCGGCAACTCCGGCCTCGGCGACGGCGCCAGCTTCGTCGTCGTCCTCGGCCGCGGCGGCGGTGGAAACACCGTCCCCGCCGACGCCCGCGCCCTGGCGCGACTCCACCTCAAGGACGTCGCCGCCCGCATCACCAAGACCCTCGAAACCAAGGGTGCCCAGCTCGACGACCTGTCCCGGGCCCACCTGGAAGAGAGCAAGGAAAAGATCGCCAAGATCCTCGACGCCCGCATCGACGCGCGCGACCTGTGATCCAGCAATCCCCCGCCCCGCTCCAACGAGCCGGGCGGGGTGTCCGCTCAGGAACGCGGGACAGGCTTCCGGCCACCGTCAGCCCGGTCTTCGTAGGGGC
>NZ_JAALCR010000035.1 GCF_011065895.1 Paludisphaera rhizosphaerae
CGGTCGAATTTGACGCGGTCGCGGTCCACCAAGATCCCAACGATGTTTCTTGGCCGCGTCATTCTGACGCCCGCCGAGTCACTCCCCTGGTACAACACGCTCGTCTGGACGTTCTTCGTGACGCCAGTGGTTTTCCTCGGGCTCGCGATCACCGGCGCAGGTCGAGCCGTGCGGCGCATGCGGGCGGAGCCGTTGGCCGTGTTGTTCGTCTTGCACTGGGTTTTCCTGTTGGTCCTTCGGGCGCTTCCCCATACGCCGGGGCACGACGGCGAACGCCAGTTTCTCGCGGCGTTCGGCTGCCTGGCCTTGGTGGTCGGAGTGGGGGCGGCGTCGGTTGTGGAGCGGCTTGGGCGTTGGGGACGTGGCCTCGTGGTCGCCGCGCTGCTTGAAGGCGCGGTCTCGATCGCGGTGATGATGCCGGTCCCGCTCTCTTACTACAGTCCGCTCGTAGGTGGGCTGCCTGGTGCGACCCGTCTCGGAATGGAACCCACCTACTACTGGGACTCCTTCACGGACGACGCCATCGACTGGCTGAACGAGCACACACCCCCCGGCGGCAAGGTTCTTTTCCCGACCTACCCGACGACCTGGCGTTATCTTCGCCAGTCCGGAAGGCTTAAGGTCCCTGTGGAGTACTTCGAGCCGGGCGTGTGGACATGGTACGTTCTGCAGAACCGTCCCGGCGCGTTCTCGCCTGAAGACCGGCTCTTGATCGAACGCGAGGGGGCGGAACATGTGCTCGTCTCGAAATGGGGCGTGCCGCTCCTCTGGGCTTTCCCCCATCAGGATCTCGAACGCGCCCGCGCCGACCTACAGCGAAAGCCGCCGCCGTGACCTCTCTTCCACCTCCTCTGGATCGAGCCGGTAGAATAGATCGGCCCAACGCCGAGCATCCCACCGAGCGAGGGGCCCCCGAGCCCTCCCTTGCCGCGGACACGCCTCGATTTCCTCCGCGCGACGTAGTGAAGCCGCCCCGGACCGGGAGTTTCGAACACTCATGAATCCCATCGTATTCGCGATGCGTCGCCCGGTTACGACGATGATGTTCGTCGTGGCCCTGATCAGCAGCGGCGTTCTCGCGTACAGCCGTATGCGCGTGGATATCTTCCCCGCGTTGAATACGCCGAAGATCTATGTCTTCCTCGACTACGTCGGGATGAGTCCGGACCAGATGGAGGGCTTCATCGTCAACCAGCTGGAGCTTTTCTTCCAGTACGTCGACGGCGTCCAGGACATCAATACCCGGAACATTCAGCAGGTCTCGCTGTGCGAGCTCTCCTTCTATCCAGGCACCGATATGGGGCAGGCGATGGCGCAGGTGGTCGCCATGTCCAGCAGAGCCATGTCATGGATGCCCAAGGGGACGCTGCCGCCAATGATCATGCGAATGGACGCCGGCAGCGTCCCCGTGGGCTACCTCGTCTTCGAGAGCGAGAAGACGTCGCTCGGGGCAATGGGAGACCTCGCGCAGAACGTGGTTCGCCCCCTGGTGCAGAAGTACGTTCCCGGTACGGTGGCCATCTCGCCGTTCGGTCCCAACATGCGGTCGATCATCATCAACGTCGACCCGCAGAAGCTCCTCGCCTACAACCTGAAACCTCAGCAGCTTGTGGAGGCTCTCGCCCAGGGGAACACCGTCGCCCCGGCAGGGAACATCTACGTCAAGGACTCGATGCCCCTCGTGTCCAACAACGCCACCGTGACCGACATTCAGCGGCTGGGAGACATCCCCCTACGGATCGGTGAGAACGTCTATCTTCGCGACGTCGCCTCGATCGCCGACGACACCGACATCACGTATGGATACGCTCTCGTCAACGGCAAGAAGTCGGTCTATCTGCCGATCATCAAGAAGGATACGGGCTCGACGCTGACCGTCGTCGCCGACGTCCATAAGTCGCTGCCGGTCTTCCGGGACGCCGTCCCCAAGGACGTTTCCGTCAACTTCGAGTTCGACGAATCGCCGACGGTGCTCGCCGCCGTCGAGAGCGTGGCGACCGAAGGCCTCATCGGAGCCTGCCTGACAGGCTTGATGATCCTTCTCTTCCTCGGCGACCTCCGGAGCGTGATCGTCGTCGTGGCGAACATCCCGCTGGCCCTCATGGGATCCTTGTTCGGGCTGTGGGTGACGGGAAACACGATCAACATCATGTCGCTGGGCGGCATGGCGCTGGCCATCGGCATTCTTGTCGATGAGGCGACGGTGACCATCGAGGCGACGCACGTCCAGATGCAGAGGTCTTCCAACATCGCCACGGCGGTTCTGCATGGAAATCTGATCACGGCGGTTCCTCGGCTGCTGGCCCTTTTGTGCATTTTGTCGGTCTTCATCCCGGCCTTCATCATGGGCGACCCGTTGCGCTCGCTGTTTATGCCGCTGACGCTGGGCGTCGGCTTCGCGATGATCGCGTCGTACATCCTTTCCAGCACGTTCGTTCCGATCATGTGCGTCGCGCTCCTCAAGCACAAGGAGCATGAGGACGAGGAGGCGGGCGTCTTCGGGCGCGTCTTGAAAGGCTATCGCAAGCTCGTTCACGCGTTCGTCGGATGGAAGTTGATCGTGGTCACGGCCTACCTGGGGGCATGCGTCGCGGTCCTGGCCCTCCTGGGGCTGCAGATCGGGACCGAGCTCTTCCCTCAGATCGACTCGGGACAGTTCGTGCTTCGGTTCCGGCCTCCACCGGGCTCGAACTTCGACCTCACTCGCGAGATGGCCGTGAAGTGTCTCGCGGTGATTGAGGAGGAGGCCAAGGCGGAGAACATCCAGATCTCCATGGGCTTCGTCGGCCAGGTCGCGCCGAACTTCGGCATCGACAACATGGTGCTCTTCATGCGCGGGCCGGACGACGGCCAGCTCCGGGTCGCTTTGAAGGAGGACAGCGGGATCAAGCTGGAAGAATTGCGAGAGAAGCTTCGTGACGCGTTGCCTAAGCGCGTCGGAGGATGGTTGGCGAAGCGGTTGCAGGATGGAGGGCTTCCCCAGGCCGAGGCTGAGCGTCAGTCGAAGACGGCTCTTTATGGGTTCGAACCCGGCGACATCGTGACGAACGTCATGAGCTTCGGATCCCCGATGCCCATCGCCGTTCGGATCGTCGGCACCGACCTGAATTTGGTCCGCCAGCATGCGGAGAAACTCGCCGCGGAACTGAGGAAGATCGACACACTCCGCGACGTCCAATTCCAGCAGCAGCTCGACTATCCCACCGTCGAGGTCACGGTGGACCGGGAGAAGGCGGGACTTAGCGGCGCCAGGATCGAGGACGTCGTCCACGCTCTCGTTATGGCGACGGCTTCCACTCGTTTCGCCAACCTGAACTACTGGGTCGACGTGAAGACCGGCTTCGACTACCTCGTGCAGCTCCAGATACCGCCCAAGCGGCTGGACAAACCCGAGGACGTCGAGACGCTGCCGCTCGAATCGGTCAACCCGCTGATCAACCTGATGATTCGCGACGTCGCAAGCGTCGGACGGGGCGTCCGTCCGGGCGAGATCGACCGCGACATGTCCCAGCGTTACTTGACGCTCGTCGCGAACGTCGAGGGCGTGGACATGGGTCGGGCGTCCAAATCCGTTCAGAAGGCCATTGACGACGCCGGGGAGGCCCCTCGAGGCGTCCGCGTCGAATTGATGGGCCAGCTTCCGCCGATGATCGAGATGTTCAAGGCTCTGGGTATCGGCCTGGGCGTGGCCGTCTTTGTGATCTTCGTGCTTCTGACGGCCTACTTTCAGTCGCCGCGACTCGCCTTGATCTCGATTGGTGCGGTGCCGGGCGTGCTCGCGGGCATCGCGACGATCCTGTACTTCTGGAATACGTCGTTGAATATCGAGTCCTTCATGGGCTCGATCATGTGCCTGGGCGTCTCGGTGTCGAACTCCGTCATGCTCGTGACCTACATGGACGAGTACTGGAAGGGGGGATCGCCACCGTCGGAGGCGGCCGTCAAGGGGGCGGGCGACCGTCTTCGGCCCATCCTCATGACGGCCTGCGCCATGAGCGTCGGGATGGTGCCGATGGCCCTGGCGCTGGAACGCGGGAGCCAGATGCAGGCACCGCTGGGAAGGGCCGTGATCGGCGGACTCGTGATGTCGACCTTCGCAACCCTCCTGGTCGTTCCGTCGATCTTTGCGTTGGTTATGGGGCGAAGGAAGGCGGAGTCGCCTTCGATCTATCCAGACGACCCGGACAGCCGTCACTACGACCCCGACGTCTTCGTCGATCAGTCGCATGGCGCGCCCGGCCACGGCCCGGCTCATCACGCGGCGGAGGAGGTTGAGGAAGACGACGACGGAAGCAGTCGCGGACAGGTGCCTGGCCGCAAGAGGGAGGTGGAGACTCGGCACGAAGAAGACGCCGTCGCCTTCCTGCGGCGGATTCTTGACGAGGCCCGAGCCAAGCGTCACGACATGGTGACTCATTACACGGTCGACGACCTCCGCGCCGCGCTCGGCTTCACTCGAAGCGATCCCCCAGAGGCGGAATCTCCTCATACTAACGGCGACGACGGCCCGGCTTCCCCCGATCATGACGACCTGCACGGAGGCCGATGATGTCGAGCTTTGGATTTCGCCTAAGCATTCCCGAAACCGCTGCGGCGCTCGTGCCGCCGAGCTTTCCCACCCCCACGTCAGTCGTCCCTCGTCGGAGGTCCCCGATGCATCGTTCGATTCGTTGCCGGGTTTCGGGCGGCCTCCTCGTCCTTGCGGCGCTGAGCGCGACAGGGTGCGGTCATGAGGAGAAGAGCCGCTATACGAGCGTCTCAAAGCCGCAGCCTGTCCAGATTGTCAAGCCGACGCCGCGAACCATCGTTCGAACTGTGGGACAACCGAGCTTCATCGAGAGCTATGAGCGAACCTCGATCTATCCCAAGCTGACCGGCTACATCGAGAAGTGGAACGTCGACATCGGCGACAAGGTCAAGAAAGGCGACGTGCTCGCCAAGCTCTTCGTGCCCGAGCTGGTCGAGGATTTCGGGACGAAGAAGGCCACGGTCGTTCTGGACGAGCATCGCGTTGAACTGGCGCAAAAGCTTGTGCAGGTCGCCGACGCGGACCTGAAGGCCTCGCAGGCGGCCCTGGCGGAGTCGCGCTCGATCCTGGGCAAGTACACGGCGGAGGTGGAGCGCTGGGATATCGAGGTCAAGCGACTCGACCGCGAGGTGAAACGAAACGTCGTCGATCCTCAGATCTTGCTGGAATCGACCAACCAGTTGAAATCCAGCACCGCCGCCCGCGACGCCGCTCAGTCGTCGATCGACAAGGCCCAGGCCGACGTGCTCTCGCGTGAAGCGGCCCTCGCCAAGGCCAAGGTGGACGTCCAGGTCGCTCAGGCTGACCTGGCGGTCGCCGAGAGTGAGAAGAAGCGAATCGAGGCGTGGGTCGGCTACATTACGCTGACCGCCCCTTTCGACGGGATCATCGTCACGCGCAACGCCAACACGGGAGACTTCGTGCAGCCCTCATCGGGCGACCCTACGGCGTTGCAACGTTCGCCGAACCTCTCTCCGTCAGGCCTGGCGGCGCCGATCTACACCGTCGACCGGACCGACATCGTCCGGATCTTCGTCGACGTCCCTGAACAGGACGCCAACTACGTGCAGATCGGGACGAAGGCGAGCGTACTGGCCCGGGCGTTCAGCGACGAGCCGATCTCGGGATCGGTGACGAGGACCTCCTGGGCTCTCAATATCAAGAGTCGCACGCTGCGGGCGGAGATCGACCTTCCGAACCCCGAAAGCCGTCTGTTGCCGGGGATGTACGCGTATGCCAAGGTCCTGATTGAGCGCCCGAACCTGAAAGCCCTGCCGGCTTCGGCGCTGGTTCGGCTCGGGGACCAGACGTACTGCTGGCTCTTCCGCGACGGCAAGGCTTACCGCACCGAGGTCCGCACCGGAATCACCGACGGCGATTGGTTCGAGATTACGGATATCAAGAGGGAGGCCGCCGCGAAAGGAGACGACGGCTGGAGGCCGATTGACCCCTCGGATCAGGTGATTCTCGGCGACCTCTCCATCCTGGCCGAGGGTGAACCGGTCGAGATCTCCACCCCCGAGGCCGAGAAGAAGCCGGCCACGGCAAGTAAAGCTGCGTCGGGAAATCCGGCTGGATAAAGAATAAATGCAGCGGCGGCGGTCTGATCGTCCCGATCGTTAAGGTCGTTCGTGTTCGGGCGGGCTCAACTCGGCGTGACTGGTCGATATATCTCTCGTGATCGATGAATCGGTCTCGGAGAGTAGGCGGAAGGATTTCGCCGAACGATCGACGACGTCGAGGATGTTGCGATGGATCGAACCGTCTGGACATGGACGTCCGCGGCCGCCCTGGCGCTGCTGCTTTCGTCGACACCGATTCAGGCCCAAACGCCCGCCTCGCCACTGGCGCCCGACGTCGGAACGCGCGACGAACTTCCGTCGGCTTTGCCTGAAAGGCCTTCGCTGGCCCCGACCCCGGCGAACCCGTTGGCGACGGGTCTGGAGATGAAGGCGGCGCCGTTCGATGCGAACGACGTTCGGTTCCCGATCAACCTGGCGGCGGCGTTGCGGCTGTCGGACGCGCGGCCGCTGATCGTGGCCGCCGCCCAGGCCGGCGTCTGGGTCTCCGAGGCTGAACTGACCCGCGCCAAGCTCTTGTGGGTTCCCACACTCAACCTCGGGTTCGATTACACGCGGCACGACGGCGGCGGCCCCGACTTCAACAAGGGGATCATGACCGCCCCCAGCGTGAACTTCTTCTACGGCGGCGGCGGGCTGACAGGAACCCTCTACACGGCCGACGCCGTTTTCCAGCCGCTCGCCGCACGTCAGACGCTCAACGCGGCCCACTGGAACGTCCAGACCGCCAAGAACGACGCCCTGCTGCAGACCGCCGACGCCTACTTTCGAGTGCATCAACAACGCGGCATCTATACGGGGACGCTCTACAGCGTCGAACGCGGCCGAGCACTGCTCAACAGAATCGATGAACTCAGTCGCGAGTTCGTCCCCAAGGTCGAGGTCGACCGAGCGCGGAACATGCTCGCGGAGTTGGAGCAGAGGGCCGTCATGGCCCGCCAGGAATGGAAAGTGGCAGGTGCGGATCTCACCCAGATCCTGCGACTCGACCCCCGCGCCGTTCTGGAACCCGTCGAGCACGACCACGCGCAGATCACACTCATCGATCCGGGCCGCGCTCTGGACGATCTGATGCCGATCGCATTGACCAATCGTCCCGAGCTCGCCGCTCACCAGGCTCTCGTCCAGGCGGCGATGAATCAGATCCGCGCCGAGAAGTGGCGACCGGCGCTCCCCAACGTCATGCTCAACGGCTTTCAAACCCCCAGCGAGTTGATCCAGGCGGGCGTCTTCGGCCTGGGTCCGAACAGCAGCATGAATCAGTGGAAGGCCAGGGCGGACGTCAGCATCCAGCCCCTCTGGCAGCTTGAGGCGATGGGTCTGGGGAACCTGGCCCGGATCAAGGAAGCGCGGGGGATGCAGTCGCAGCAGATCATCAAGTTCCTGATGAATCAGGACGCCGTGGCGGCCGACGTCATGCGGGCCCAGGCGCGGGTGCAATCGGCGGCGGCGCGAGTGCATCAAGCGGATCGAGCCCTACGGACGGCGATTATTACGTTCAACGGAAACTACGAGGGCCTCCGCCAAACAACCCGGCTCGGGGACGTTCTGGTTCTCGTCAATCGCCCGCAAGAGGCTGTCTTCGCCCTTGAGCTTCTTCAGGTGGCCTTCGACGAGTATTTCTCGACGGTCGGCGACTACAACCGGGCCCAGTTCGAGATGTTCCACGCCCTGGGCTATCCGGCCCGCGAGGTCGTTCAGCTCAACACGCCTGGCGAGCCGCTGCCGGTGGATGTCACGCGTCCTGCTTATCTGCCGCCGGTCGGCGTCGGGCCGCCGCCGGCGACTCGCTGAAACCGTCGACTCCAGCGTTGAAAAGGTCTTCGATTTCCGTGGAAGAGGGAGGGTCGTCCGTGTCCGATCGACCGAACGCCAGGTATCTCCCGAGCGTCGAACCGCTGGAGAGGAAGCAACTGCCCAGCGGGCTCGCGACGCATGCGGCCGGTAATCGCCATCGGGCTGCGGCGGAGACCCAGTCGAATGCGAGTCCCGCCGTGGACTCGAAGCCGACGGTCGGATACCTCGTCTACCGCATCACCAATCCAGACCGCTACAACTCCGTCGTCAAGCCGCCCTTCCAGCAGGTGATGGTTCAGCGCGACCAGCCAGTTGCGGGCCAGCAGTACAACATCCTTTCGATCCTGGTCCGCAATGGGACGGCCAAGACCTTCACTGCTGCTGACAACCTCCAGGTCAAACTTTCACAGCAGAACTACGACACCCCTGTGTTAACCGGCGACCAGCAATGGAAGCCCGGACAGTGGATCGTCTTCTATGTGCTGACAAAGAAGTATTACCCGGTTCCCTCGCAGGTGAAGTCGGGCTTCCTGTTCAACCTCGAAGGGGCGCGCTCGGTTGCGGTTCCTGGACCCTCGGGCATCTTCCAGAGGATCACCTACGATCCCGACAAATTCGCCAAGATGCTCGACTGGATCACGGCCTACGGGCCGGGCTCGCAGGGAGGCGCGGGCTACAAATATGGGCTGCCGGTGACGAACGTGAATGAGATCGTCTCCGCCAAGACGAACCGGATGGACTTCGGCGGCTACTTCTGACGGCTCGTGAAGTCGATCGGACCGTCTCGCAGCAAGGAATCGGGGGGAGGGGGCGAGGATCGCCATGTTCAATCGGGTCGGACGATCGCTGTTCGCCGCGACGGCCTTTCTCACAGGGCCGGCCGCGACGCTCTGCGCGGCGCAGACGCCAGAGGCGGCCGCCCCGACGTCCGCGCAACTGGACGCCATGCCCTCGACAGTCTCCCCGGCGATCGCTCGCTTTCTCCGCGAGAACGGAGACCGGGCGATCCCTGATTCTGCACCTCGTCCCGCAGTCTCCCCGACGCCTGTATCGGCCGTTGAGCAGCCCCCGTCTTTGACGCAGGAGCCTTTGCCCGCCCCTGCGCTTCCAGACGCGCCGCCAGTTCCGGCGTCGGTCTATCCAGACCCGTCCAACCCGTTGGCGACGGGGATGGAGCTAAAGGCGGCGCCGTTCGATGCGAACGACGTTCGGTTCCCGATCAACCTGGCGGCGGCGTTGCGGCTGTCGGACGCGCGGCCGCTGATCGTGGCCGCCGCCCAGGCCGGCGTCTGGGTCGCCGAGGCCCAACTCACCCGGGCGAAGGTGCTTTGGGTGCCGAGCGCTCTCGCAGGATTTGATTACACGCGGCACGACGGCGGCGGCCCCGACTTCAACAAGGGGATCATGACCGCCCCGAGTGTCAACTACTTCATGGCGGGCGCCGCGGGCGGTTTGTACGTCAATCTGACCGACGCGATCTTCGAGCCATTGGCCGCGCGGCAGGCCCTGAATGCGGCTCACTGGAACGTCCAGGCCGCCAAGAACGATGCGCTGCTGCAAACGTCCGACGCCTACTTCCGGGCCCACCAGTATCGTGGGATGTTCGCCGGGGCGCTATACACCGTCGATCGCGGTCACCAGTTGATCCGATTGATCGATAACCTGAGCGCCGAGCTGGTTCCGAAAGACGAAGTCGACCGAGCCCGAAACCTGGTCGCCGACCTGGAGCAACGGGCGGTGCTTGCGCGTCAGGAGTGGCGCGTGGCCGGGGCTGATCTGACGCAAGTCCTTCGACTCGACCCTCGAGCCGTCCTCGACCTCCAGGAGCACGATCACGCCCAGATCACTCTGATCGACCCGGGCCGATCGCTCGACGAGTTGATGTCGATCGCTCTGGCTAATCGGCCTGAACTCTCCTCTCGGCGCGCGGACGTCCTGGCGGCGGAGATCCGGATTCGACGCGAGAAGATGAGACCGGCGCTCCCGCTTGTGACCTTGAACGGGTTCCAGCATCCAGGCTTCACGCTTCAGGCGGGCGTCTTCGGTCTGGGTCCGAACAGCAGCATGAACCAGTGGAAAGGAAGAGCGGACGTTTCGCTCCAGATGATCTGGCAGTTCGAGGGCCTTGGCCTGGGTAACATGGCCCGAGTCAAGCAGCAGCGGGGCAACGAATCAGCGGCGATCGTTGAACTTCGTCGCCGTCAGGACGAGGTTGCGGCGGACGTCATGCGCGCTATGGCTCGCGTTCAATCCGCGGCGGCGCGTGTCCATCAAGCCGACCGAGCCCTTCGCACGGGGATCATCGCGTTCAACGGCCACCTTGAAGGGTTGGGTCAGACGCGACGTTTTGGCGATGTGCTCGTTCTGACCTTCCGGCCGCAAGAGGCGGTGTTCTCATTGAACTTGCTCAGCAAGGCGTTCAAAGAGTACTTCTCGACGGTCGCCGAGTACAACCGGTCGCAGTTCGATCTTTTTCACGCACTGGGATATCCAGCAAACGAGCTGACCCTGCTGAAGCAACCCGGAGATCCCGTCCCGGTGAACGTGGATCGACCGGCGTATCTGCCCGCGGTCGGTCATGGTCCTCCCCCGGCGACGCGCTGAGCCCAAGCCGTATTTGGATAGGAGAGCGATTATGCGAATCAAATCGATCACAAGTCGGGCGGGGCGGGCCGCGGCGGGGCTGATGCTGGGCGTTGGGCTCATCGGAACCGCGACGATTTCCGTATGGTCCGACGATCACGTCTATCAGGACCAGATTCGGCCCTGCTCTCGCGGTTGCAGCCTACAGCACAGCCATCGCTCGGCACCGGGCGTTGGAACCCTCGGGTACGGACCTCCAGGACCTCATCCGGGTTTCCAGGGTTTCGGCCTGGGTTATCACAAGGGTTACGGCTACGGTGGAGCGGCGCTCGGACCGGGGGCGGAGGGGGGCTATCCGTTGTATGGAGGGCCTGGTTATCCGCATCCCTGGCCGACGCTTCGGCGGATCGGGGGGATCAATCCGTTCCCATATTACGGCGGCCCTGGTGGACCGACGCCGACGTGCCCGCAGTACTTCGGCGGGGTCGGCCCGCTCGTCCAGGACAAGCCCGTCGTCACGATCATCGGCGGAAACGAGAACGAGAGCTACGGAGGCTTCAGCGGCATGGTTCCGTATCCGCCTGAGACCTTCGCCACCGGCACCGCAGCGGCTGCAGGCGAGACCTCGCAGCCGGCCGATGCTTCTCCCCGCTGAGGCTTTCGCGATCGGTCGACCGATGCAGGATCACGGACGCTGCTCTGAAACGCCACCGAAGATCGACTTCCACGCGCACGTTCCGTGGTCACGCTGAGTCGACCGCTTGGCCTCGATCGCCACTGGACGCCGATCCTTCCGACGATCGCCTTCGTTCTGGTTGGGAGGGGCGACCCACGACCTTGGCGGCGAGTTGTACCACCCCAGCGGTTCGGCGCCGTCAAAGGGCTCGGCGCGCATGGCCCTTGTTTAGAATCGTCCCTGATTCGTCGTCTGGAAGCTATCGATGCAGTGTCCGCTCGGTTACGCTATTCGACTCCTATCGAAGCAGAGGAGGACGCTAGGTCATCACCTTTCGATGATCGAATCGCAAACCACACGGTGATCGTGGGTTCAGCCTCGTAGCCGCGTCTTCCTCCCAAATCGGTGAACCCACCTCCGGGAGGATTCGACGCCATGACAAGAACGACGTTGCATCGCCTCGTGCTGTTTGGACTCGCCTGCGCAGCGGCGGGAAGCAGTCAAGTCGCTCTCGCCCAGTCCACCAAGAAGCCGAACATCCTGGTCATCTGGGGCGACGACATCGGGACGTGGAACATCAGCCACAACAGCCGCGGAATGATGGGATACAAAACGCCCAACATCGACCGCATCGCGCGTGAAGGCGTCTCGTTCACGGACTATTACGGCCAGCAGAGTTGCACCGCCGGCCGCGCGGCGTTCATCGGCGGCAACGTGCCGGTTCGAACGGGGATGACGAAGGTCGGCCTCCCTGGGGCGAAGGAGGGCTGGCAGAAGACCGACGTCACCATGGCCACGGTCATGAAGAGCCTTGGCTACGCCACGGGACAGTTCGGCAAGAACCACCAAGGCGATCGCGACGAGCATCTCCCCACGATGCACGGGTTCGACGAGTTCTTCGGCAACCTCTATCACCTCAACGCCGAGGAAGAGCCTGAAAACCGCGACTATCCCCGCGACATGAAGCTTGCCAACGGCAAGACATTCCTTGAGACCTACGGCCCACGCGGCGTTCTGAAGTGCAAGGCCGACGGCAAGGGGGGGCAGACGATCGAGAACACCGGTCCGCTGACGAAGAAGCGGATGGAGACGATCGACGACGAGACCAGCGCCGCCGCCAAGGAGTTCATCAGCCGCCAGCATAGCGCCAACCAGCCGTTCTTCTGCTGGTGGAACGCCACTCGTATGCACTTCCGCACCCACGTCAAGGAAGCCGATCGCGGCAAATCGGGACAAGACGAGTACAGCGACGGCATGGTGGAGCACGATGGGCACGTCGGGCAGCTCTTGAAGCATCTCGACGACCTCGGCCTGGCGAACGACACGATCGTTTTCTACTCGACCGACAACGGCCCTCACTACAACACCTGGCCGGACGCCGGCACGACGCCCTTCCGCAGTGAGAAGAACTCAAACTGGGAAGGCGCCTACCGCGTTCCCGCCTTCGTGCGATGGCCCGGACACTTCCCCGCCGGGACGACGCTGAACGGAGTCGTCGCCCACGAGGACTGGCTGCCGACTTTCGCCGCCGTCGGTGGAGATCCTGATATCTCGGCCAAGATCAAGGCAGGCGTCGAGCTCAACGGTCGCCGTTACCACAACTTCATCGACGGCTACAACCAGCTCGACTATCTCAGCGGTAAGTCGGAGGCTTCACCCCGGCGCGAATTCGTCTATGTGAATGACGACGGCCAGATCGTGGCGATGCGCGTGGGCGACTGGAAGGCGGTGTTCCTCGAGAATCGAGGCGAGGCCTTCGGCGTCTGGCGCGAGCCCTTCACGGAACTCCGCGTTCCGCTGCTGTTCCATCTTCGCCGCGACCCCTTCGAGAAGGCCCAGCACAACGCGAACACCTATAACGATTGGTTCCTGGACCATCCCTTCGTCGTCGTGCCGATGCAACAGATCGCCGCACGCTTCCTGACCACGATGAAGGAGTACCCCCCGAGCCAGACGCCGGGGTCCTTCAACCTGGAGAAAGTCCAGAAGATGATCGAGGCTGGGGCTTCCGGCCGCTGACGTCGCGAGACCAAGCCGCGGCGCGCCGTGATGTGCCGCCGCGGCACCAAGACCCTAACCCGACTCCTCGAACTCTGAGTGAAATCACTTCCCGTTTCGGTCCCGCTCGCAGGATTATCGAGCATGCCGACGCGGCGACCCGGTCATTACAGGCCTGAACAGATCGGCTCTCGCGTCGGCGGCGGCTGTCTTGCTGTCGAAGAAGCGTGAAGCTCGGGTTATGAGTCCGTCGTTTCCACCGGGCATCGTCCGACCCTACGTCGAACGAGCGAATGTCATGCTCCTAGAGAGTCGCGGCTTGCCACCGCCATCGACTGGGGAGATCACGCATGCAGTTCTTCCTTGTTCCTACGCTCCTTCTGGTGGCTGCGACCTTGGCCGTCACAGGAGGGGTCGACGAGCGGGGCCGGGATCGCAAGGTCCTTGAGACCGTCATCGCGGACGCGATGGACCCGAAGAATCCATTGAACGAGAACTACCTCATCTACCTCAAAAGGACGGGACGGAAGTTCGGCGAGGTGGTCGTCGTCGACGTCAAGACTCGGTCCCTGGAGGAACGGGTGGATGACCTCATCTATCTCGAATCGTTGGAGGCCGATGGAGAGATCCCGAATGGGCATTCGGCGGACCTGAAGCGACGCAACAAGGTAGGCCGATTTCCGCTGAAAGACCTCGGCATAGCCGACAAGCGAGTCCGGCTGGACGACCTTGGCGTCTTGCTCGGAGGCCGCGCGTTGCCCACATCCGGGGAGTTCCCTCTCGAGAAGAAATACCCGAACAACTTCGGCTACCTCCGTTTCTACCTACCGGGCTACTCGGCCGATGGTAAGACCTCGGTCGTGGTCACGGAGCATGGGCCGTCGCCGCATGGGATCGTCGACGTATACCACCTGGAGGAGTCGGGAAACGTCTGGAAGGTGAAGAGGAGATGGCGGCGAATCTACGAATGAAGCAGAGGCTCGTCGTCCGGTCGCGGTTGGATCGGACAGCTAAAGACGTCCCATGGTCGTCAAAATCGGCACGTCCTTAAGTTCGAAAACATAAGCGCCATTATCGGACCCACGCAAAGCCGCCCCTCGTCGCCGGATTACCTATGAGAATTCCCAAGCCCCGTCTGACCATCGGCGGCATGCTCGCCCTGGTGGCCCTGGCCGCCGTGATGATGACCTACCTCAGGCCCGCCGGCACGCGGATCGTGGAGGTCAAGGTCGGGACCGGCCCGCCGGTCAAGCAGGGGGACTCGGCGACCGTCCACTACGTGGGCACCCTGGCCGACGGCACGAAGTTCGACTCGTCGAGAGTTCGGAACGTTCCGGTCGAATTCAGCATCGGGACGGGCCACCTCATCCGGGGTTGGGACGTCGGGCTGATCGGGATGAAGTCGGGAGGGATTCGAAAGCTGATCATACCGCCCGAGGAGGGCTACGGGGCGTTGAAGGCGGGTCGCATACCCCCGAACTCGACGCTCTACTTCGAGGTCGAGCTGCTGGGGATAAAACCGGCCCTCTCTGCAGCGCCCGGCTCTGGTCCGCCTTGAGGCCGTTGGGATGGCAAAACATCAAGCCTATCATCGGGCTCACTGCCCAGGAAACCGCCTCCGCCCAGTGGTGGCTTCACGGTGGTGCTCGGCGCGACGGCCTATCGCAATTCTCTGTAAGAGGGCTGTTCGAGTTCTGATGAGTGCGTCGTCGGGGCTCCGAGTGCTCGGTGGAGCCGGAACTCGGAACGGTTGTAAGCCAATACGGCCGCCAGATGGTCGGCTCGGGCCTGGGCGAGGGCCTGGATGGGCTGGAGCACCTCAATGGGACGGGTGGCGCCGGGAAGTCCTGCGCCGCGGCGAATGTTCGTCAGGTTGAGGGAGAGAGACGCCTGAGCTTCGGGCAGCGCTCGAGCCGCCTGCTCCATCCGTCGCGAGGCTGCGATCCGCGCCTTGACGGACTGGACGACCTCGGCGGCGACCTTATCCTGCACCTTCAGAAGCTCGAGCTGCGCCGCGCGTTGCTGCGAGGCGCGCTGCCGGGTGATCGCCTTGTCGGCGAATCCCAGGTTTTGAAGCTCCCAGTAAAGGTTCACGTCGGCGTCGCTTCGGCTGGCGAAGTCGCCGAAGAAGCCGTTTACGCCGCCGCCGAACCCGCCGCCGGAGTAACGGAAGGCGAGGCTCGGGATCAACGGACGCATCTTCGCCTGTTTGAGCCGGGTGAGCGTCACCTGGACGAACGCCTGAGATTCGGCGAGCTCAGGGCGGTGCCTCAACCCAGTGGTGATGAGTTCGTCGATGGGAGATGACTCGGGGACCAGCCGGATCACGGTTTCCGGAGGCTCGACAGGCGCCACGACGATCAGGGGGTCAAGCCTCGTGCGCCGGACGAGCTCGGCGGAGGCGACCTCCAGTTCGCCCACGGCCGCCTCTACATTTTTTCGCTGTCGTTCTCGTTCGGCGGCCGCTCGGCGATGGTCGGCTTCCAGTCCGGCTCCGGTCCGAGCGTAGGCCTCGGTGAGGCTCGTCAACTCACCCGCGTTAGCGGCGGCTTCGCGAGCGATGGCGAGAGAACCCGCCGCCTGCTGCAGATCGAGATACGCCTCGGCCACCCCGAGAAGGGCGTCGTTCGTGGCCGTTTGGATGCCGGCGCGTCGGACCTCCACGACCTGCTTCGCCGCTAGAGAGTCGAAGATGGCGTCCGAGAATCGAAGGATAGAGGTCAGACCGGAAACCTGGGCCGGTCCGCCGGCCGGGACGGGTCCCGAAACGCTTGAGCCCGCCGCCGCCGTCCCTCCGAGGAACAATGAGCTCTTGCTGATCGTCCGGACCTGTCCCTCGACGACCTGAGCCTGACCGTCGTGCCGGATCCAGTTCGGCCCGAGGTAGATGCTGGGGAGCCACTCGACGCGGGCTTGCTGGAGATCCGCCACGGCTTCGCAGACGCGTTCTCGGGCGATGGCTACGTCCAGGTCGTTCGCCCCGGCGAGACGAAGGGCGTCTGCAAGGTCGATGGGTCTGATGACCTGGCCTTCGACGAGGGGACGCCCGAGAGTCTCCGCATCGTCGGCGGCAAGGGCCGTCGGATCTGCGGCAGGGGGAATTGAGTTCGGAAGCGGCTCAAGGCGCGAGTTGCTGCGAACCGGGGCTGCCGGCTCGTCGGGCCGCGTAGACGGCCGATCGGCTCCAAGCGAAAGGGTGGCGACAAGGAGTCCGATCAGCCGGACTCCAGTCACAGGCTTTTCGAATGACATCGGGCCCTCCCTGGCCGCGCAACCGCGTATCACTTCAATCGTCGTCGTTTTGACGCGTCGGCATCATCCGATTGCGTTCGAGAAGGCCCCTGGAGTTCACATGACGCCGGCCAGGTCGACAATTCGTCTAGCGCTTGGCGGTCTCGACGGGCTGACCGTCCGTCAGCGACGCTGAATTCGCCTCGACGACCTGTGAATCAGGACCAATCCCCGAGGCGATTTCGGTACGCTTTCCTTCGGTGAGGCCGACCTGGATTTCTCGACGCGTCGCTCGGCCGTCCTTCACGACAACGCAGAACGACTTACCTCCGTCCTTGAAGACGGCCGAGGCAGGCAGAGTCAAGACGCCTGCATGCTCGTCGGCGATGATCGTCGCGTACGCGTATAGGCCGGGTCTGAGGACCTCTTCCGGGTTGGGCAAATCGATTTCAACGAGAAGGGTTCGGGTCGCCGAATCGAGGGCCCATGCCGTCCGGGTCACGGTCCCTTCAAAGGTTTTGTCTCCGAGTGCCAGAAGCCTGACTCTCGCAGGGTCGCCGGGGTTGACGAACGGAGCATCCGCCTCGGGAACTCCGACCGAGATTGTCGCGACGTCGTGCCGAGCAACCAGGAATAGGGGTTCCCCCGACGTCCCGGGAGTCGTCAACTGGCCGCGATCGACCTTTCGGCGGACCACGACCCCGTCGAACGGGGCCTGGATCTTCGTGTAGGAAGCCATTGCCTCGGCCTGCTCGGCGTCGAATCGGGCGACCTCGACGTGCGAGTCCGCGGCCAGAACGTCGGCGCGTGCCTTGTCCAGCATCGCTTTCGCCCGAACAACGGCCGCCTCGCCGGATCTGACCTGGGCGTTGACTTCGTCGCGAGCCGCCTGAGCGGCGCCGAGTTTGCTCCTGGTCTCGTCGACGAGGCTGCCGACGAGGGCCCGCTCTTGAGCAAGCTGTTGCACACGGGCGAACTCGGCGCTCCAGCGCTCGATCTCAGCCTCAGTCCGTCGAATGCCAGCCCGGATCTCGACGACTTTCGCCTCGGCGCTTTCCACCTCGGCCTGGGCAACTTCAACCGCGGCCGCGTCCTGCTTCCGCTCCGCTTCGGCCTGTCCGATCATCGCTCGCTTCTGCCTGAGTTCGGCCTCGATCTCAGGAATTCGGAGTTCAGCTAGTACCTGCCCCGCCTTCACACGGTCTCCAATGTCGACGAGAACGGTCTGGACGTAGCCGGCGAGCTTCGCGTGGATCGGGGTCAGTTCGACCGACTCGATCTGCCCCGGCTGCTCGGCGATTCGCCGGACCGTCGCCCGCTCGGGGACGACGGTCGCGACCTTTGCAACGGGGGACGGCTTTGGGGTCTCGGACAACGCCGCCGACTCACCGTGGATCCGATCGCAGCCCGCAGTGAAACCCGGAAGGAACGAGCAGGCGAACCACATCCAAATACGGGTAGTCGATCGCATCGCCCACGTTCGCCAATCTGAAGGTCGCTTCTTCATGGATGGAATCCCCCATCGCGTTCTGATGCTGCCGCAGGCGCGACGTGTGCGACCTCACGGACATCCCCGTTCAGATACGGCTCGGAGTCCTCGTGAAGGCGTGTGAAGTACGGGCTCTCCGGGTCGTCAGGGTCGACCGAAGCGGACTGGCGTCCTGCCCGGCTCTGGACGAGCGCGAAGACGGCCGGAAGAACGAACAGCGTCGCCGCTGTCGCCGCGAGGAGTCCCCCGATGACGGCCCGACCGAGGGGCGCGGTCTGCTCTCCCCCTTCGCCCCAGCCGAAGGCGATCGGGGCCATGCCGGCGGTCATCGCGCAGCTCGTCATCAGAATGGGCCTAAGCCGTCCAACGGCCCCATGAATCGCTGCATCCCGCGCATCGGCGGCCCCCTCGCGGCGGCGGCGCTCGGCGAAGGTGACGAGTAGGATGGCGTTCGCAACGGCGACGCCGATGGACATGATCGCCCCCATGAACGACTGGAGGTTGATGGTGGTCCCCGTCGCCCAGAGCGCCGCGACCACGCCGCAGACGACGGCTGGGGCGGTCGAGACCGTGACGAATGCGAGCCGGACCGATTGGAAATTCGCCGTGAGCAGGAGCAGGACGACGACGATGGATGCTGCGAGGCCGAATGAAAGGCCGGAGAGAATCTCACGCATCGGAGCGATCTGACCCCGGACGTCGACCATAACCCCCTTGGGGGGCTCGCCAGCCCGCGTCAACGCCGCCGCGACCTGGCGGGCGGCCGTCCCCAGGTCCTCGCCGGCGACGTTCGCGGTGAGACTGATGGACCGCTTCATGTTGTAGCGGTCGAACTCGCCGGGCATCGTCCCTCGCCGCACGGCCGCGACGTCGCGGAGGAGAAGCGAGGGCCCACCCGGCCTCTGCACGGGGATGGTTTCGACCTGCTTGACCGAGTCCATGATGGCTATCGGGATCTCGACCTGCACCTGATAACCGATGCCGGTTTTCGGGTCGGGCCAGTAGTTGGGCACCACGAATCGGCTTGAGGAAGTGGCTGTGACGAGGGATCGAGAGATTTCCTCAGCCGTGACCCCGCTCAACCCGGCGCGCTCGCGGTCGATGTCGACGACGACTGTGGGATAGTCGAGGGCCTGGGCGAATTGAAGGTCTCGGAGCGAGGCGACTTTCGCGAGCTCCTCCCGGACTTTCTCGGCGTGGGCTCGGACGTCGGCATAACTCGGTCCGCTTACGGTGACCTCGACCGGCGTCGGCGAACCAAAGCTCATGACGTCGCTCACGATATCCGCCGGCTCGAAGGAGAAGTGCACGCCGGGCATCGAGGCGGAAAGCCGATCGCGCAATTTTCGTTTGAGGGCCTCAACGTCGACTCCGGACGAATCGTGGAGGGCGACCCGCAGGAGGGCTTCCTCTGGACCGGCGGTCCATTGATAGATGGCGTTGATCGGGTAGCTCGATGGGATAACGCCGACGTAGCCGACGGAAATCTCGACGCCGCCGCTTCCCACCTCGTCGTCCACGGCGGCGAGAGCGGCCTTCGCGATCGTCTCCGTCTTCTCGATCCGGGTGCCGGCCGGCGCCTTGATGCGAAGCTGGAATCGACCTGCGTCGACCTGAGGGAAAATCTCCATGCCCAGCCTTCGGCCAACCCCGAATACGACGAGGCCCGCGAGGGCCAGATAGGCCGGCACGATAAGCCACCGGAGCATGACCACTCCCGCCACGGTCCGTTCGTAGGCATCGCACAGGCGACCGAAGAACGAACGTCGCGACGAGTGGGCGGCTGTCTGATGGTTGGATTTGAGCAGCCAGACCGAAAGGACAGGGACGAACGTGCTCGACAGCAAGTAGGAAGAAACCATCGCGAAGCCGACGGCCAGCGAAAGCGGGACGAAGAGGGCCTGCGCCGCCCCCTGCATGAAGAAAGACGGAATGAAAACCGCCAGGATACAGAGCATTGCGAGAAGTCGAGGCACGGCCGTATCGAGATTTCCCTGCCGAACCGCCCTGGCAACGTTCTCAGCGTCGCCTAACCGGGAATGGATGTTCTCGACCTCCACGGTCGCCTCGTCGACGAGGATCCCGATCGAGAGAGCAAGACCGCCGAGCGTCATCAGATTGATGGTTTGACCTGTGAGCCACAATGCGACGACCGCGCCGCAGAGGGCGAAAGGAATGTTCAAAACGACGACGAGGACGCTCCGCCAGTCTCGAAGGAAAAGCAACACCATGAGCCCGGTCAGAATCGCCCCGAGCGTCCCCTCGACCACAAGGCTTTTCATCGCGTTGGTTACAGTTGGGGACTGGTCGAATTCAAAGCTGACCTTGATGTCGTCTGGGAGTACGGCCTGCATCGAGGGGAGCGCCGCCTTCACGTTGCCGACGACGGACAGGGTGGAGGCGTCCGCCCGCTTGGTGACGAGGATGTAAACGGCCCGCCGCCCGTTCACGAGCGCGTAGCCGGTCGTCGTGTCGGAAGCGTCCTGAACGGTGGCGACGTCGCGTAGGTAGACAGTCGGGTTCGATCCGGGCCGGATGGGGATCGACTTCAGATCGTCGACCTGCTTCACGAGCGAATTGACCGGGACGATCGGCATCTCGTCGCCGATGCGGACGTTCCCCGAGGGGCTGATCGCGTTCCCCGAGACGAGAGCTTTTGTCACTTCATCGGGCGACATCCGGTAGGACCGGAGTCGGTCGGGGTCGATGCGAACGACGACTGTCCGCTGACTCCCTCCAAACGGAGGAGGAGCGGAAACGCCCGGAAGGCTCGCGAACATCGGCCGGACCTTGAAGAGGGCCTGGTCCTGGATCTCGCCGATGCTCTTCGTCTCGCTGGAGAGCACGAGGTAGCCGACGGGGACGCTTCCAGCGTCGAATCGGGTGATGAACGGCGAGACCGTGCCCGGCGGCATGAAGGCCCGCGAGCGGGTGACGTAGCCGATGGTCTCCGCCATCGCCTGGGCCATGTTCGTGCCCGGGTGGAAGTAGAGCTTCATCAGGGCCATGCCCTGAATGTTTTTCGACTCGACGTGATGGATGCCGCCGATGTAAAGGAAGTGATACTCGTAGTAGTTGGTTAGCAGCCCTTCCATCTGGGCGGGGTCCATCCCGCCATAGGGTTGGCAGACGTAGACGACGGGGAGATTCAGATTTGGGAAGACGTCGATGGGCATTCGGTAAAGGGCAAGCCCGCTGCCCAGGGCCGCCGCGACGACGACCACCATCACAGTCAACGGCCGCCGCATCGCGAAGATGATGGGGTTCATAACTCGCAAACTCTCCGGGCGGGGACGGGCCTCTGAACGTCATCCGGGCGGTTTGCGGCGCTCGGTCTTGATGGACGGCGTCGGCGGTTTGTCTTCGACGACCTCTTTGACGAGTTCTCTGAGCTTGGCCTTGGCCGTCTCGAGGGCCGCGACCCCCTCCGGAGTCGCACGATAGTACTTGCGCGTCTTGCCCGCGACGACCTCGCTGTACGAGGCGAGGTACCCGGCCTCCTCAAGCTTCTGAAGCATCGGGTAGAGAGTGCCGGCCCCAACGTCATAGCCGTGGCGGGCGAGTTCCTCCATCATCTCCACGCCGAAGATCGGCTCCTTTGAAGCGTGGTAGAGGACGTGCATCCGCACGAACCCTCCGAAGAACATCCTGGTCAGCAGGTCGCTCACGCTTTCGTAGCTCCGATATCGACGCTCGATATTAGAAAGATTAGCGGATGCGCCGGCGAGTCGCCCAGTGACGGGCGGGGTTCGGCGGGGAATTCAACGCTCTGGAGCCCCACCGCCTGGACGTCGCATCGCCGACTTCAAAAAGCATCTACTTTGGACAACAATATGCTTGACTTATATAGCCTGTCGGAGTGATAAACAGGCGACCGAATGGCCTGGCCAGGATTTCACATCCGAGGGCCGGCCCCTCGATGCATGGCATCGCATGAACGCTCGATTGCAATATTAGCCGTCGGCTCGCTGTGGAGGAACGCACGCGAGGTCGATCGTCGTCCGTCCCTTTCGGATCTTGATACTGACCGAGGCGACGGGATTCTCATGGCCGTGCAGCGACATCGTCCCTCTCACTCGTTTGGGGACAACATCACGTGGTCGCACATCGACGTGTTGTCTTGAGCTTGTTGCTCGGGTTCCTTTCGCTGGCGAGCTCAGCATCGGCCGCGGAACCGCCGTTGGCTGTGAAAGGATGGCAGGCAACGTCCGAGGACCGACGGAACGACGTGAATCGTCACGTCGAAACCAAGACCGCGGAGTGGCGATGGTTCGCGGAAGCGTCACACGGTCAGGAGGCCGGCGCGCCGTTCGTCCTTCTCCGATTGCTCCCCCAACTCGCCCCGGACATCTGGGGGCCAGGGGACCGCTTCGCGGGGTTCGGCCTCTTCGACCCGCCCGCTGACTATTACCGTGCGGGGGATGCCTCAAAGCGTCCCCTGCCCTTCGGCCTGGGTTGGGTCGTCGATCCGGTGACCGGCTGGAAGCCTTCCGAGGCCGGTGGAGCGCCGTCGATCCATTACGCGAGTCTGACCTGCGCCGCCTGCCACGTCGGACGGGTTCAGACCAAGCCCGGCGAGTCTTCCTACCTCATCGGCGCGCCGAACAACGAAATCGACGTCCGCAAGTATCGGCATGCGTTTGAGGCGACGGTGGTCGGCCTCATGTCGACCGACGCGGATCTGGATCGGACGGTGGCGAGCGTTCAGGAGCTCGTCAAGAAATGGTCCGACGGTGGACGGTCTCCCAACGCCTTCTTCGGCGGCTGGTACGGGATCGACGCCAGAGCGGAGGCCGACGAACTGGCCGTGTATCTGGATCCAGTCCGTTGCAAGGCGCTGCTGAAGGACTTCGCGACCAAGGTGCAGCTTGGTCGGCTCGCCGTCGACAAGCAATTGAAGACGAGTTACTCGCTCCCCTGGGCTCCGCCGCTTGACGGCGGCACGCCTGGCCAGTCCGACGGCAGTGGAGACCTGATTCCCAAGCTATTGCTTTTCCGCGAGGCGGCGCCGCAGGTCTACGGTTACACCGTCGATGCTGCCAAAAGTCCGGTCGAGCGGTTTCTCGCCGCAACCTACGTCGAGATGCCCTTTCAACTCGCCACGGCTACGGACGCCATGAGCGTCTGGCGGCAAGCCGACCGTCCGTTTGGTCAACTTGACGGCAGCGTGAGATCCCCATTCGTTCGCCAGGTTGCGGCGATGACCGCGGTCGTCGGACGGCCGATTGGGGTGAACTACGTCAATGCGGACTTCACGACTCGCTTCCTCCACGAACTCCCTGCCCCCCCCTACCCTTTCCCTGTCGACCTGACGCGAGCCCAACGAGGCGAAGCCTTGTTCAAGGCCAACTGCGCCGCGTGCCATCGTCCCGGGAACGGGTCGATCTATGGGAGAGAGGTCGTTGACACGGACATGAATCGAGCCCGCGTCGTCTCCGATCCGTCGGGGCGCGAGCTTCTCGTCCGCAGCTTCCTGGCGGCGATTCCAAAGGACTATGAGGCCACGGGTCCCGACGGAATGCGCTATTTCCCAGGCAAGCAGCCCGAGGCCGAGGTCGTCAACGATCGGTCGCGACCCTGGTCTCAGGGCTACGCAGCCGGGCCGCTCGATGGGATTTGGGCTCGCGCCCCTTACCTGCACAATGGGTCTGTCCCGACGCTCCGCCAACTCCTCGCGCCGGGGAATCCTGACAGCCGCCGACCGACGGCTTTTCTGCGAGGTCTGCCCGAATACGACCGGGTGAACGTGGGGTTCTCATGGGACGCACAAGTCGTGAACGGTCGCGTCGACCACGCTCCCACGGCGTCCCTGTTCGATACGCGATGGGACGGCGCTTCCAACCGCGGGCACGATCGCGAGGTGCGCGTCGACGACGAAGGCCGCCCGTCAGCCACGGCTCCGCCGAAGCGCCTTGATTGGAGCGGGCCTGAACGCCGTACTGACCTCGAAGACCTCCTGGAATACCTGAAGAACCTCTAAAGCAAGGCCTCCGACTCCACCTCCCCACGCCCCGGAGCGACCAACGATGGCACGCACCGAAGAAGAGCTGAAGGCGCCGATCGACGAGGATTTCCGGAACGTCATCCAGCAAATGATTGATCTCTTCACGCGGGTCTCGAAGATCGTCCACGGTCGCGCTACACACACCACGGGAATCGCGGCGCGGGGCTTTGCGAGGATCATCACCCCGCCCGACTTTCCCCCTTGCGACTTCCTGAAATTCGGCAACGTCTATCCCGTCGTCGTCCGGCACGCCACTCCCAGAACTGCGCTGGCCCCCGACCCCGACCCGACCAAGCCCCCGCTCGTGGACGTCGACGACCGGACTCTCGACGGCGGCGCCATGTCCATCAAGTTCCTGCAGCCCAACGATGCCAGCGGTCTGGGCTTTCACGATGTGATGATGAATACGGGACGCGTCCTCTTCGTCCGATCCGCTCGCGCCTTCAACACGATGATTCATACGCCGTTCGGAAAACGCGCCCCCCTGCTCCGCGTTAAGGGGAAGGACGATTGGGTCATCGACGATGAGAAGCTGACGGAGGCCTATCGAACCGGATCGTTCACCGAATTCTACTACCACAGCCAGATCGCGTTCGAGCTGACCGACTCCAACGGCGTCGTCCGTTACATCAAGTTCCGCAGCATCCCCGGCGACCGCGGCCCGGAGCGAGGCCTCTTCCCACCTGAAATCCGAGCGGGGGGTGATACGTTCGCGCCTCGATGGACGGACGACGATCGCGCCGAGAACTTCCGCCGAACCGACTTCGCGACGCGAGTCAATCACCTGGGCGTCGACTACATCCTCCAGGCTCAACTCCATCCTTCGGGCGACGCCGACGCCCTGAACCCGTCGGAGTACTGGGACGAGCGTTACCACCCCTGGCTCGACGTGGCCCAGATCCATCTGTCCCGAACGCTGACCCATGAAGAGATGGACGCCCTGGAATTCGACGCCAACCGGACTCACTCCAGCATCAACCTGCCGTTGGCGAAAACGGCCGACGACTACGCTTCGATGGGTCATGCTCGGGCGCTAATCTACTGGACCGTCCGCAAGGCCCGCCGCGATTCGCCGCAGCCTCACCGCGACTAGGCTCAAGACGGGACTCGAAGCTCACAGGCACGAGACGCTGGGATCGAAGCGGGGAGCCTCATTGATGGCGACTTCGGACGACCAGAAGCAGGCCGCCTTCAAGCGCATCGAGGAAGCGAGCCTGAAGCTCATCGACCTGAACCAGCGTCCGGTGCCCCGGGATCAGCACCCGAAGCATCACGGCTGCGTTCGCGCGAAGTTCGTCATCAAGCCAGGGCTCGACGCCAAGTACAGACAGGGTCTGTTCAGTGAGCAGGCTGTCTACGACGCGTGGGTCCGTTTTTCGAACGGCCGCCAACACGACGACGCCAAGGCGGACGCTCACGGGATGGCCGTGAAAGTGATGGGAGTCAATGGCCCCAAGGCCCTCGATGAGGAACCGGACGGTCGAACGCAGGATTTCGTGATGGTCGACCACCCCGTTTTCTTTCTACGGGGCGCCGAGGACTACGCCGACTTCAGCGACGCCGTCCTCGCGGCCCAGGGGAAGATCCGCACGACCGTCCGGACGCTCCTCCGCTCGATACTCCCGAACGAGGCGGCCTCGGCGGGGACGCTGTTCCTTCTCTACTTCTTCCCGACTCGCCTGGGAACCTTGCGCCTCGTCCGCACCTTCGCGTCGAAGCTCATCGCCAACCCGCTGACGACTCGGTACTGGAGCACGACGCCTTACCGTTTCGGCTCCGGCGCGGCGATGAAGTTCACCGCGAGGCCGGCGAGCCTTCCTGTGAGCGTCGTTCTCGATCCTGCACAGAAAGACGAATCTCCCGAGTCTGAATACACGCGACTTACCAAGTATCTCGGCAAGGCTGTGGTCATCGAGACCCAACCCAAGGCCGAGATCCAAACCGCGCCCAACTATCTCCGAGAGGCGATGATCGCCTCGCTCCGGGACGGCAAGGACGCCGTCTTCTCGTTTCAGGTCCAACTCGGGCAAAACAATCGCTCGACCCCGATCGAGGACCCGACCGTCGAGTGGCCGGAGAAGGGGAAAACCCAACCGGAGACGGTTGCTTGGCTCTGGATCCAAGCTCAGGATTTCGCCGACCCGCGTCGCGACGCGTTCGCGGAGAACCTCTCGTTCACCCCCTGGCACGCCCTGAAGGCCCATGAGCCGCTCGGTGAGATCAACGAGATCAGGAAACTCGTCTACAAGCGGGTCTCGGCGGCGCGCCACGCCGCGAACGGGATGCAGGAGCATGAGCCGCAGGCCAGCGACCCCGATCCGCTCACCGTTCCGGGGCCGGCACGCTGGGGAGACGACCCGTCGGCTTTCGGCGCCGTCCTCTCGGATGAGCTGGATCTGATCTGGCAGCGTCGCAAACGCCTCGTCGATTCTGATGGAAAGCTGATCGAGCCCGAAGAGAGCAGACCAGGGCCCACGCCTCCTTACACCCCGGGAGACGAGGACGCCCGGACGAAGGCCCATCGGCTTCGAGCCCTTCGAGGACATGTCACGGGCCTGGCGATTTCGGGCGGCGGAATTCGGAGCGGGACGTTCGCCGTGGGTTTCTTGCAGGGGCTGGCGGCCCTCGGGCTCATCAGGCGGTTCGACTATCTCTCGACGGTCTCTGGCGGCGGTTACGCCGGAGCCTGGCTGACGGCCTGGCTCAAACGCGAAGGGGGCGACCCGCGCAACGTCGAGAAAATGCTCTCGCCGAGCCGCGTCGACCAGGCGGATGCTCATCGGGAATACGTGGATGGGCAGGTCGTCGATACAGAGTCCGACCCGATCCGCCATCTGCGCGCATACAGCAGCTATCTGTTCCCCCAGGGAGGCATCCTCTCGGCCGATCCATGGACGGTCGTCCTGATCTGGCTACGGAACGTCGTAATCAACTTCCTGATGCTGCTGCCGGCGATCATGCTTGTGGTCGTCGCCGTGCGACTGGCGGTCCTGCTCTATGGGGCGTTCAATCCATTGGAGATCGAGTCCCCCGGCAAGTATCTTGCGTTCTCCTTGTTGTTCGCCGCGCTCGGGCTGCTGGCTGGGATATCGGCCTATCGTAGTAACGCCGAGGCCTTGAGACTGATCCGTTCCAGACCTCCCGCCGATCCTTCCCTAAGCAGTCTGGGACCGCCCACGGAGGTGCGCTCGCGAGTCAACCGGGGCGTCCTGCTGCCGGCCTTCCTCGCCTTCTTCCTGCTGACGCTTTCGATCCGTCCCCTGTTCTGGGCGATCGGCGACTATCTAGCGAACCAGCGTCTGCGCCTGACGCGTACAGACCTACCGGAAAACGGCCTGGCGAAGCTGGCGGCGCAGGGATTTCAGTTCGCCTTCGATTTCCTGCAATCGAACCTGGATCTCCTGGGGCTGCCGATGTTCCTGGGGATCGGTCTTTTCGTCGGCCTGTTGACCGCCTGGGGAGGGCGGAAGAACGTCCCTCCGACGCCACCCCACTCCCGCCCGCATTTCATCTGGGCCTCGTTCATCGCTGGAGCGACCGGCGGCGTACTCTTCGTCCTGGTTGCGGGCCTGATCCGGGCTTTCGCGCGAGGCGTTCGACCTGACCTGATGGCGATGTTCGCCACCCCGCTGGGGCTCCTCGTCGTGGTCGCGGTCCTGATCGTGTTGGTGGCCCTGCTCGGCCGACGCATTGACGAGGCGGAACGAGAGTGGTGGGCTCGCCTGAGCGCTTCGGTATCGCTGCGGGCCGCGATCTGGGTGGGGCTGTTCGCGACGATTCTCTACGTCCCTGGGCTGTTCCTCTCGGCGGGCCCCTGGCTGCGGACGGCGATCGCCTCCGGCTGGGCCGGGAGCGCGGCGGTCGCCGTGTTCTCGGGACATTACATCCTGCCAAGGCTGGGCCCGATCGGCGGCAACCGACTTACCTCGATCCTCGCCCTGCTCTCGGGCGTTTTCCTCGTCGGCCTCGTCGGCGCGGTGGCGCTTCTCGCCTCGCTGCTGGCGAACATCCCGTCGCCGCTGGCCCCCTCGGCCGACGACATCAGCCGCTTCGCATATTACCTACGAGGTGTCAACGGGGGGGACGCCTCGCAGTACGACCTGCTTTTCGAGGCGCTCCGGCTCGTCCTGATCGGGGTCGCCTCCCTGGTCATGTTCGTGCTGGCTCGGCGCTTGATCGACGTCAACCTGTTCTCGCTGAACGCGATGTACGCCAACCGACTGACCCGATGCTATCTGGGCGCCTCGCGGTCCAAGCCGACGTGGGAAGATCGCTGGAAACTCCCGCGAGACGCTCGGGCCGAAGTCGGGGCGCCGTCGCTGAGTCACGAAGACGGGCCGCCTCGCATGGAGAACCCTGTCACCGGCTTCGACCCTCATCGAGACGATCTGACGCTCCGCAGCCTGAAGATCGGGACCGGCGACGCCGCCCACCCTTACCTCGGGCCCCACCTGCTGATCAACACCTCCCTCAACCTGGTCGGCGAGAACTCGCTGCAGCTCCGCGACCGCAAGGGGGACTCCTTCGTCCTATCGCCCCTCTATTGCGGCTCTCCGCGTGTCGGTTATTCGAAGCTTGAGCCTGTGCCGGAGTCCGACGCCGACGACGACCTGACCCTCGGCCGGGCCGTCTCAATCTCCGGCGCGGCCGTCGACCCGAACATGAGCTTCTATCAGTCGGGAACGCTCACCGCTCTGCTGACCCTCTTCAACGCGCGGTTGGGTTACTGGATCGAGAAGCCCGGAACTTCCGGATGGGCGGCCCGGAGCCCCGTCTTCGGCGACCTCATCCTGAACGAGTTCTTCGGCCGGACGAATGACCGCGGCGACTTCGTCCACATCTCCGACGGCGGCCACTTCGAGAACATGGGCGTCTATGAGTTGATCCGACGCCGATGCCGATACATCGTCGCCCTGGACGTCGGCGATGACGGCGACCCTTCGAGCGACAACCTGGCCAACCTGATCCGGCTCTGTCGCATCGACTTCGGCGTGCGCATCAGGGTCGACACACGCGGCCTGACCATGCAAGGCCCGGACAAACTCACTCGCAGCCACGTCGCGGTCGGGAGCATCCACTATGAGGACGTCGACCGGGGGGAAATGCCCGGCGTCCTCGTCTACGTCAAAAGCTCCCTGACGGGAGACGAACCCCCAGACGTCCAGAAGTATGCCCGGAAAGACTCCCGTTTCCCCCACCAGCCGACGGATTTGCGGCAGTCGTTCGACGAGGAGCAGTTCGAGAGCTATCGCTCCCTGGGCGACCACATCGCCTGGGAAGTCTTCGCCGATCCGGTGGACCAGATCCGTAACGACTTGCGCGACCAGGGTCGCGGACCGGCTGACTCCGTTCCGCATGAGGAATACGCATCGCGGCTGTTCGCCGCGGTTCAGGATCGCTGGCTCGAAGTCCCCGACGGTTTGGACGCCCTTTACGCCTCGATGAGCCGCGATTGGCCGGAGATCCAGGGGGATCTCGCGAACCGGTCGGGCCTGGGCGCCCTAAGCCGCAGTCTTTACCCAGACGTCGAGGTCCCCGACGGCGAGGCGGGGGTCTCCCTGCGTCGCGAGGAGCTGCACACCGTCGCCCGGATGCTCGCCGCGATGGAGAACGCCTGGCTTGGGCTTTCGATGCAGCGGACCTCGGCTCTCCCGCTGAATCGCGGCTGGATGAACGCCTTCCGAAGGTGGGCCGGCTCCGACGCTTTCCGCCGGGCCTGGCCGATCCTGCGATCCGAATACAGCGACCAGTTCGTTCGGTTCTGCGAGGACGAGCTACACCTTCAGACCGCCAGGCCATCGGCAATCCGGCTGGAAGTCGGCTTCGACCAGCTCGACGACGCGGACGGGCGCAAGAAAGCCCTCGATCTGATGGACGAGGAGTTCGCCCGCGACTGGCCCGACGAGCACCGGGCCGAGCGGGGCGTCCTCGACCAGGCACGAAAGAGCCTGACCGTCGACGGAAAGCCGGCGGTCTGGCTGATGGCCCAGGCTTCCTCGGAATACTCTGAGGCTCGGCAGTCCCCCGCCCCGCTCTACGGCGGCGTGATCCTGGCCGTCGCGATCGGCGATGCGGCCGACGCTCCGGTCGAGATCGCCGTCTGGGTCAGGCCGCCGTATCGTCAAATCGGGCTGGGATCGATCTGCCTCTCCGAAGTCATGGCGGAACTGGACCCGAAGCTCAGCGGCAGGCTCCTCCTGACCCGCTACCCCGATGACGATCCAGGCGAGGATCAGAGCTATCTGAGTTTCCTTCGATTCTTCTCCCGGTACGACTTCCGCCCCATCTCGAGCAAGGCGAGTCTCGCAAGACCGGGATCCACGACGTTGCAACGGCCGGCTTGAACCGGGGCTCGACAGGCGGTTGCAGGTTTCACCGACGACCCTTGAGGGAGACGCTGATGGCCGTGCGGTCGCGATTCGCCAAGGGGGCACGCGGCCTCCTCCTGGTTCTGGGCATCCTCATCGCCCTGTTGCTCCTGTACATCGTCCTCGCCCCGCTGCTGGGGATCGGCGGCGTCACGACGCCCGCCGCGCAGGGGCCGCTTACGGTACGTCTGGATCAGGGTTGGAACGGTTACGACTCGCTTCGCTTCCACCACTCGACGCAGGGCTCGCGAATCCTTCCGCTCAGTTGGTTCATGGCCCTCGAGCAACCCGTCTTCACTCCTCTTCCGGTCGGCCTGCTCGCGGAGCGCGACTACATGGGCCGGTTCGGCTTCATGTACGAAACTGAGAGGCCGGCCGCCGTGAAGTCGGGCGTTCTCGAACCGACGCCCAAGGGGGCGCCCGCGAAAGACCCTTATGCGGAGGCCAAGCTTGCCCAGGACGATTTCGACCTGCCTCTCGGCTTCGCCATCCATCGCAACTTCAAAGCCCCCTATGCGGACCCGCCGGTCTCGACCGAGACTCCCGTGGTCGGGCTCACCTGCGCCGGCTGCCATACGGGGCGACTCGACGTCAAGCTGGAGGACGGCACCCTGAAGTCGGTGATGATCGAGGGGGGATCAGCGATGATCCACATCACCAACTTCCAGCAGGCGGTCGGCCGGGCGCTGTTCTTCACCCAGTTCTTCAAGGAACGGTTCCGTCGATTCGCGCGAGCCGCCCTGGGCGAGTCGCTGCCGGACGACAACCCCAGGATCCTGGCGCTGAAGAAGGACCTGGATCGGTTCATCGAACTCGGCCTGGCGAGCGAGGACTACGCCAAGGAGCACAAGCTCAACTCAACGCTCTCGGGCTACTCGCGGACCGACGCGCTCGGCCTCATTGGCAATCGCGTCTTCGGCGTCCTGAACCAGGAAAACCAGGTGGTTACAGACGCGCCGGTCAACTTCCCGCACTTGTGGGATACGCCCTGGTTCGACTGGGTCCAGTACAACGGGTCGATCCGCACGCCGATGGCGCGGAACATCGGCGAGGCGCTCGGCGTGGGCGCGGTCATCAATTTGAAGGACCCACTGAAGCCGACCGATCCCCCGCTCTACGAATCCTCAGTCCACCTTGCCAACCTGTCCTGGATGGAAGATGCGCTCGGCGGCGACGAACCATTCCAGGGGCTGCAACCGCCGAGCTGGGCGGACATGGCCCGCAAGGTCTTCGGCAACGATCCCCCCGCGGGCTCGCCTTATGCCATCAATCGGGAGATGGCCGAGGCTGGGGAGAAGCTCTACAAGGCGAACTGCGTCCGCTGCCATCTTCCTCCCCATAAGACCCTGACGGCCGTGCCGGATCGATCCCACTCCGAGTATTTCTCGAAGCCGGATCCGGGCAGCGGCAAGCACTTCCTTCGGCTGAACGTCGTGGGTCTGAACGTGATCGGCACCGACCCCAATCAGGCGCTCAACTTCTACCGCCGGGTCGCCACCGCGCCCGAGCCGCCGACGCGCGCTTATTCCAACACCGACGACGACGCCGCTCAGCAGAGGGTGGATTACGCGAAGCAACAGGCCGTGAACGAAAACTACGCCTACTGGTCCAGGCTCGTCCGGCAGGCGACGCCGAATTCCTCCAGCTTCGCGATGATCTCGGCCGAGGACGGGCTCTTTCGCGTCACGTCGATGATCCGACGGCTCCAGTACCAGAGCCAGCAGTACCAACTCCTGCCGCCCAAACTTGAACTCCAAAAGCTCCTTGAACACCACGAAGGCGACATTCAGCGCGCTGGCGCCGGCCTGGTCGTCGTTGCGTTCGTAGGAGACGCCCTGTACTGCCGCGTCTTCGACGTCGACGGCGTGCCCGTCATTGATCGAAGCGAGCGTGACGTGAAGACGCCTCCCGCTCGCCTCGCGGCCCTCAAACAGAGCCTCAAAGCTCAGCAGCCCGGCAGCCTTCCCGTCGCGAAATACCTCGGCGAGATCGCCGCTGTCTTTTTCCCCGACCAGGCCAGGTTCTTCGACGAGAAGTCGCGAACTGAGCAACGGAAGCGATGGGACCGATACCGGGCAATCCCCGCGCCGCTCGACCTCGGCGACGAGCGTGCGATCCTCGAAGCCGCGGGCAAGGACTGGGTGATCATGGCGAACCTCGGATACCGGGCTCGCCCTCATGACGGGATCTGGGCCACGCCGCCGTTCCTTCACAACGGCTCGGTGCCAAATCTCTACGAGATGCTCGTGCCGGCGAAGGAGCGGAGCCCGAAGTTCTATCTCGGCTCCACCCGTTTCGATCCCGTCCGCGTCGGCTATGAGTCGAGCCAGTTCCACGGCGGATTCGAGATGGATACGTCACTCCCCGGCAATACGAACGTCGGCCACGAATTCCGTAACTTCACCCTGGAGGATTTCGAGTACCTCAAAGGCACGCCCCCGAACGAGAAGTCCACGCTGGCGCAACGATGGTGCGACGTCCTCGGAATCGAGGAGACGGAATATCATGCCCTGGTGAAACAAGACGCGCTGAAGGCGTTGATCACAAAGAAGACCCACGAGCGGCTCGACGAGCCTGGACCGCGTGCGATCAAGGGAGTCATCGGCGCGGAGTTCACAGACGACGAGCGTTGGCGGCTGGTGGAGTACCTCAAGACTCTGTGAGCGCTCGATGCCATTCCGACGGTCGATCCGGGGGTCGAGCTATACGCCGCGTATAGGCGGCCTCCGGAGTCGAAGAGCAGGGGAGTCGGGAGCCTGGACCGGTGGGGATGTCAGAGTGATTTGCGTCGAGATGACAGACGCCGTAGGGTTGTTGAACGGGTAGCCCGGGCGGGTCGCCTGGACTACTGCTCCCGCTTGGCTTCAATCCTGAACGATCTGCTTATACTCCGCGTATAGGATGGCTCGAGGGTCGTTACACCCCGCCTCGAATCGGCGGAGCCAATCGACGACGCCAGTAATCGGGGTCAGCCTCGATCTCTCCCATGAATCGCCGTGCGATGGGACTTGGTGGACGCGTCCCCTGTTCCCAGGCCCGGACGGTATTGGCGCCTACCCCGAGAAATCGGGAGAAGACGACCTGGCTCATCTCCAGCAGATCCCGAACGCGGCGGACGTCGGCGGGCCCGTATTGAGGAAGCGCGAAATCGGCGGCGTACGTCCTCACGGTGAGTTTCGTTGCGGGGGACCGAGCCTCGGATCGAACGGCCTCGATCGCCTCGTCGAAGGCTGCGACGATTCGAGAACCCGCCGTCGAGAGCGAACGGTCCGCTCGCTCCGCCCTACGGTCAGTTGTTCGCTTCATGCCCGTTCCCCCTCCGCCGCGTCCGACGGAATGCGACTTCCAACTCCCTGCGGAAACTTTCAATGGCGGCGGCAATCGCCTGACGGTCTGCTGAGCTCAGATCGGCCTTCTCGTTCTTCCCGAACACGACGACCAGCGCCACCGTTCCGAACTCCGGGTAGTGGACGTAGCAAACTCGATGGGCCCCGCTCTTGCCCTTCGCCGACCGCCGACCCGCGAATCGGACCTTGCGCAGTCCGCCGGTATCACGCACGACGGGCGCGGCCGTCGGGTCCTTGAGAATCTCCAACTCCAGACGCCGAAGATCCTCGCCGTCCAGGTCGAGACGCTCCCAGTCGCGCGTGAAGGCCGGAAAGCGGACGAACCGCAGCCATCGCTCGGGATCGATCTCGCCCACCGGCTCTCCTCGTCACTCCCAGACCCACCACCGCCACAACTGATGGTATACCACTGAGCGGCATAGCAAACCAGCCTGATCTCCACCCGAGGCCATCCACACATCGCCCAGATGACAGGCAGCACTGGATTCCTGGTGAAAATCCAACGGACCTCGGACGCATTCCGCATTCAGGTTCATATTCCTAGATGGAGGAAGGAAGTCCAACACGCCCTGTGAGTTCGACCCAGCCGTAAGTCGATCGCCCTCTGGTAACGTGCCGCCCATGCCGAACGAACCCAACGTGGCCCGCCGCCACGATCCGCCCTGCGGCTCCCCGAAGCCGGCCAACGCGAGCCGTACCGCCGCCGCGCACCAGAAATCTGACCAAACGAACCCAAACGCCCGCACGAGGAGGGGACGCCGTAATGCAAACGGCGGTCAGCCGGTTCAGCGACGAACAAACCCAAACTCTGGCCCCGCCACGATTCGCCCGGCAGCTTCCTGAAGGCATTTAGGAAGAACCTCGCCACGGAAACACGCTGAAGAAGTCGCCGAACGAACCCAATGTCCCGTCGCCTACAGGTCACGAGGACGGCGGCAGAATCGAACGCCTGCGGCGCGCGATCGAACCCACGCCGAGGGGCGGTTCAGAAAGGCTTATACGCAGGGTATACCCGGGCCGATATCTCCCCCTGTGGAAACGGACTTCAGGGAGGGGGACGCATGCCGGTCATTACGGCCTTGAATCAAAAAGGGGGGGTCGGCAAAACCTCCACCTGCTATCACCTGGCGGGAGCCCTGGCACTGACCGGCAAGCGGGTGCTGCTGGTCGACAACGACCCCCAGGCCAGCCTTACGCAGGGGTTCCTCGGGCCCCAGGCGACCCGGGCGCTTGATCCGTCAGAGACGATCGCGGCCGTCTATCATCAGGAGGCCATGGCGGAGCAGGTGATCCGAGGGACCCACGTCCCCGGGATCGAGCTTTTGGCCGGCGGCCGGTCGGCGGGGAGCTTCAATATCCCCGACCCGCACCTGGCGGAATGGCCCCTCCAGATGGCGCTCCGGGACTTCCTGGCCGAGGTCGCCGACGCCTATGACCTGGTCATGATCGACTGCCCCCCCAACCTGCACCTGGCCTCGTGGACGTCGCTCGTCGCCAGCGACGCCCTCCTGGTCCCGCTCCAGCCGGAGGACTTCGGCGCGCAGGGCATCGCCGACGTCCAGGAGTCGATCGACCGCGTCGTCTCCGGACCCAACCCGGCGCTCAAGCTGCTGGGGTTCCTCGTGACGATGTCCAACCCCCGGCTTTCGGTCCACAAGGGGTTCGAGCAACTGCTGCGCACCCACTACGGCGACGCCGTCTTCACGACGACGATCCCGATCTCGACCGACTACAAGGAGGCGATCGTCCAGCGCCAGCCGGTTGCACAGTACAAGCCCAAGGGGGCGGCGACCAAGGTCATGAAGGCGCTGGGGGACGAGATCTTCGCGCGACTGGCCGCCGCCGACGCGCCGCACGCCGCGGGGGAGGCCGCCTGAAATGGGAAAGCTCGACAACCTGCTGAAGGCCGGCGGCGCGAACATCGCCGAGAGCATGGGCGCCGGCCTGAACCGTCCGGCCGCCGGAGTCGCCCCGACCTCCACCGTCCCCAGCCGATGGCAGGGGGTGGCCAAGAGCAAGAACGCCGTCGAGGTGCCTATCGACAAGATCGTCCCCGACCCCGATCAACCCCGCGAGGAATTCGAGCCGGAGGCGCTCGAACGCCTGGCCGAATCGCTGAAGACTCGCGGCCAGCTCCAGCCGATTCGCGTCCGCTGGGACGAGGCCCAGGATCGATACGTCGTCGTCTGCGGCGAACGCCGCTGGCGCGCGGCCTCCATCGCCGGCCTGGCTACCCTGCAATGCGTCGTCTCGGAGGGGCCGATCGATGAGGGCGAGTTGCGGGCTCTGCAACTCATCGAGAACTGTCTGCGCGAAGACCTGAAGCCTATCGAGCAGGCCAAGGCGTTCCGCGCCCTCATGGATCGCAACGGCTGGTCGGGTAACCAGACCGCGAAGGCCCTGGGCGTCGCGCAGCCGACCGTCGTCCGGGCGCTCGCTCTTCTCGATCTGTCCGAGCCGGTGCAGGAGCGCGTCGAGGCCGGGACGCTCGCGCCGGGGACGGCCTACGAGATCGGCAAGATCCGAGATCCCGAGGTCCAGCATGAGCTGGCCGACCGCGTCGTCTCCGAGGGCCTGAGCCGCGCGGAGACCGTCGAGGCCGTCCGCGTCGCAGCCCGTCGCGCGCCGTCGACGGTCGGCAAGGGGAGGGGAGCCGGCAAGACCAAGCTCCCGATCTCGCGGACTCTCCGAGCCGCCGGTTGCAAGATCACCGTCGAGAATCGCAAGGGCGTCGACGACGCCCTGATGATCGCGGCCCTCCGCGACGCTCTCGACCAGATTGAAGCCCTCGCCGACCAGGCCGCCTGAACGCGGGGCTACTTTCCAACTCGCGTCGCCGCGAGGTTCTGGATCAGCTCGGGGAGGTCGTCGAGGGCGAACTGTTCCTTGACGGCCCCTTCGAGGAACGCGGCCTTGTTCATGCCGTACACGACGGACGTGGCCTCGTCCTGACCGAACGTCAGCCCGCCGGCGTCGAGAATGGCCTGACAGCCCTCGACGCCGTCGCGGCCCATCCCCGTCATGATGATCCCCACGGCCCCCTTCTTGTGGAGGCGGGCGACCGACTTGAACAGGACGTCGACCGACGGCCGGTGGCCGCTCACCGTCGGATCCTCCTGACTGGAGAGCGCCGCACGGGATCGCGCGACGGATCCAGTCAGCGTGAGATGCCGTCCCCCAGGCGCCACAAGCACGCGGTTCGGCGTCGCGAAATCCCCTTCGGCCGCTTCCTTGACCTCGACGGACGAGGTCCGGTTCAGCCGTTCAGCGAAGACCGCTGTGAACTGCGCCGGCATGTGCTGAACGATGACGATGGGCGGCACGGGCGGTCGAAGCAAGGGGATCACCCGCGCCAGCGCCTGAGGCCCTCCCGTGGAAATGCCGATCGCCACGCAGGTCACACCCTCGCCCGTGGAAGATGCGAACACCCGCGGCGGCCGAGCGGCAGCCGAAGAGGAAGCCGACGCGGAAGGGAGGTGTCGAATCACCCGCCCCTGCGCCGCGCCGAGAACCTTGGCGACCAACAGCTCGCCCTCAGCCCGCATCTCGGCGAGCTGGTTCCGCACCGGCTTGGCGTGAAAGTCGACGGCGCCGAATTCCAGGGCCTTCAGAGTGACGTCGGCCCCTTCCTGGGTCAGCGCACTGACCATGACGACCGGGACCTCGTGAACGGCGAGGATCGCCGGCAGGGCGTCGAGACCGGAAACCTCGGGCATCTCAACGTCCAGCGTCACCACATCCGGCTTGAGCTTCGCCGCCTGGACGACGGCCTCGCGACCGTCGCGAGCCACCCCCACGACTTCGAGCCGCCCCGACGAGTTGAAGACGTCGGTGAGGAGCCGGCGCATCAAGGCCGAGTCATCGACGACCAGCACGCGGACGCGCCGCGGAGCATCGGAAAGTCGGGACTCAGCCATGACGGTCGCGTTCCTCGCGAGGATGTTATCAGGACGTAGGCCCACTCAGGTAGCGGCGCCGACCTTGTTGAGCAGCGACGCCACGCGGTCGCGGTCAAAGGGCTTGACGACGAAGTCGAGCGCCCCGAGTCGGATGGCGTCCATCACCGATTGCTTCTGGTCGACGGCGGTTATCACAACCACCTTCGCCTCTGGGTCAAGCTCACGGATCTTCTTCAGGGCTTCCAGTCCGCCCATCACGGGCATGACCAGGTCCATTGTCACTAGATCAGGCTTGAGCTCGGCGTAGAGCTCGACGCCCTGCGAGCCGTCGGCCGCCTCGACAACTTCCCACCCGGCGTCGCGCGCGACGCCGCCGATCAGCCGCCGCATGAACATGGCGTCGTCGACCACCAGGAGCCGCTTCATGCACGACCTCCAGAAACCAGGAAGGGCCCGACTCTCCAGTCTATCACCGAGAACCTAGATCTCACGCTCGTCCCCCCCCGGAGTCCGAATCCAAACGCGGCCTGTGGCCGGCTCAAAGACCATTCGACGCCCCGCGTCGCCGCCGAGATCCCGGGCCAGAATCGGGATCCGCAAGCCTGCCAGAATGGCCTCGACGGCTTCCTGGTTGAGTCGGCCGATGTTCCTGGCGGCCGCTTCAGGACCAGCCTGGAACATGCTCGCCCCGCCGGCCAGTTTGGCGACGAGGCGGCCGGTCGTCTTCCCCTGCAAGGCTCGTTCCATGTCGGAGATCAGCGCCGGGATGGCTGTATCGGCGTACTTGCCCGGGCTCTCGACAGAGCCCCGCGCGGAGGGGAGGACGATATGCGCCAGGCCCCCGAGTTTCGTCGCCCGATCGTGGAGCACCACTCCCACGCACGAGCCGAGCAGCGTGCTGAGCCGCGCCGGAGCGGCAGCCACGGCCCAACGGCCGATCGCCACGGACGTCGTTCCCTGGAAGTCGGATTCCCTGGTTCCGGGCATGTCTCGACTCCTCCGACTTTCAAGACGCGTCCGAGCCGGGGAGTGCCGAAGCCAGAGCCGCCAGCGATGGGGCGTCTGGTACGAGGAGGAGCGTCCATTCCAACTCGTCGCCCGGCGTCGCAGTCTCGAAGGCCGTTCTGACGAGGAGGACCTTCTCCAACTCCAGGGCCTGATCCATCAGGGCGAACTGAAGCAGGCTGCCCGCGAACTCATGGAGGAAGACCGGCGGCGTCGGGGCCAGCTCGCCCGACGCTCCAAGACCGCTGGGCAGATGCGCGGCGAGGGCGTTCAGGTAAGCGCAGCCGACGATGTTGGTCGTCTCCATCGCCGCGGACCGCTCGACTTCACCCCATTCGACCGTGGTCCCGAGCGGCTGGCGAAGGAGCAGATCCACGAGCGCGAGGCCGGCGCGGTCCTTGAAGCAGAGGAGGATCGAACCGCCGAGCGGGCCTGTCAGCCCCATTCGACAAGCCGCCACGAGGGTCTCCGGCGGCCCGAGCGCTTCAGCCGCCTGCTCAAGCTCAACCTGATCCACGTCGCCGAGCTTGAGGTGGACTTCCTGACCGAGCCAGCGTGAAAGCGCTTGAGACGCCGAATCGGCTCCCCGCTCCAGGATCGTCCGCAGCATCCGTTTCTGCACGTCCGACAGGTGCGTCATGCGAAGGCTCCTCGGCGGGAGGCTGCGGCGTCGATCACGGCGTCGACGTCGAGAATCAGCGAGACGCGGCCGTCACCCAGGATGCTCGCTCCCGAGAGTCCCGGGACTGGGCGATAGTTCCGCTCCAGCGACTTGAGGACGACCTCTTGCATGCCGATCAACTCGTCCACGACCAGGCCGATCGTCGTCTCTCCGTCCTGGACAATCACAACGTGGAACGACGACGACGGGTCGCGGAATCGGTCGCCCTCAGGGGCCGAGGGATGGCGCTCGCCGCCCCAATCGAAGACGTCGCCGAGAGAGGCCAACGCGATGAACTTGCCCCGGATCTCGATGGTCGGCCGGCCCTGCACCCGGGCGATCCGGTCGCCGTGGATCTCCACGATCTCGTCGATGTGGTCGAGCGGCAAGGCGTACACCTCGTCGTAGATCCGGACGAGGAGGCTGGACATGATGGCCAGCGTGAGCGGCAGGCGAATCGTAAAGACGGTCCCCTGTCCGGGCGTCGTGCGGATGTCGACGCTGCCGCTGAGGTTGTCGATCCGATCCTTGACGATGTCCATCCCCACGCCGCGGCCCGAGATCTCCGTCACAGTCTCGGCCGTGCTCAGTCCGGGATGCCAGATGTATGGGACCAACTCGCGGTCGGTCATCTCCGCGGCCTGCTCGCGGCCGACGAGCCCCTTCGCCACGATCTTGCGGCGGATTCGCTCGCAGTCGATCCCTCGGCCGTCGTCGCTCACGGTGATGACGACGCTGTTCCCCCGGTGCGAGGCCTGGAGCGACACCGTCCCCGCGCGCGGTTTGCCGGCGGCTTCGCGGTCCTCGGGCGGCTCCAATCCGTGGTCGACCGAGTTGCGGACCATGTGGATCAGCGGGTCGCTTAGCTCGTCGATCATCCGCTTGTCCAGCTCGGTCTTCTCGCCGTCGATCCGCAGCAGAACTTCCTTCCCCGAGGCGTGGCTCAGGTCGCGAATCACCCGGCGGAACCGCTCGAACAGCGGGCCGATCGGGACCATCCGAGTTTCCAGAACGCCCTTTTGCAAGCCGTCGGCGACACGCCCCAGACTGTGGATGGCGTCGGCCAACGTCTTGAGACGCTCGCGACCCTGACGAAGGCGGTCCAGTTCGCCTCGGATCGTGCGGAAGTCCTCGCGAAGACGACGGACGTGGCCCGCCCACCGGTCGACAAGACCATCGGCCGCTCTGGCGGATGCAGGGCCGACGACCTGGTCGAGCCCGCGCATGATGACGTCGAGCCGTTCCTCGGTTTCGACGGCCAGGCCGCGGGCGTCAGCCCCGCGAAAGACGTCGTCGAGGCCTCGGGCGACATCGATGAATCGGGCCTTGTTGATGACCAGCTCGCCCGCCAGGTTCATCAGGTTGTCGAGTCGGTCGCTGTCGACGCGAATCGTCTCGACCACTTTGGCCTTCTTACCAGTCCCTGAGGGAGCCGACGCCGATGTCGATTGGGGCGGACTCTCAACGATTTCCGCTTCCGCCTCACGAACGACCGATTCGACGGGCGCCGGCGCTGGTTCCTCGACAACCGTCGCCGGTTCAGACTCTTCGTTTGGGCGATCCACCAGAATGGCTCGAGCACCGTCGACGTCAGCAAGGGCGCGAAGTTCGTCCAGGTCCCCGGCCGCCACGATCCAGACGGTGAAGCTGTCCAGTTTGTCGAACTCGTCCAGACGCTCCAACGGCGGCTCGGTGGCCGTGATCCGTCCCCTCCCCGCGAGCCGTTCGGCGATCAGACGCGACTTCATATCGGCCAGCTGCAAGCCGGCCTCGAACTCCACGACCACGCGGATCAACTCTTCCACATCGTCCGGAGGACTCGGGAGAGTCGGGGCTGGAGCGGCCGGAAGAGGAGAATCCGTCGTCGTCGGCGGTGCCGCCGCCGACGACGACGCAGGCGCGGGAGCCGGAGGAGGCGTTGCCGTCGAGGGTGCCTTGAGGGCAACGTCGACCTCACGCGTCAGACCGGCGAGATCGCGGTTGCTCCGTCCTTCCGATCGTAGCTCACGGTGATAGTCTCGCAACTCGTCGAGACATCGGAACGTAATATCGAGGACAGGGCGGTCCAGCTCGCGTTTCTTGTTCCGAAGCTGGTCGAACAGGCTTTCAAGGACGTGGGTCAGCTTGTTGACCGCCTCGAAGCCCATGACGATTGAGGCGCCCTTGATGCTATGGAACATCCGGAAGGCTTCGGCCAATGACTTGGCGTCGGTCGGATCTTGTTCCAGGCGCAGCAGGGCGTCGTTGAGCGCGGCGATGTTCTCGTCGGTCTCGTCGAGGTAGAACGGCAGTAGTCCGGCCAGGTCGAAGTCCGCCATCGTCGGCCCTCAGCCCCCCTTGCGATAAAGCCAGGGTTTGAGCTTCTCCAGCGCCCCGAGCATGCCGTAGATGCCCTCCGTCGGACCGGTCACCAGATGACCGCCGCGGGCCATCGCCGCGAGGACGACGTCCACCACCTTCTTCTTGCTCGCCGCGTCGAAGTAGATGAGCACGTTCTTGAGGAAGATACAATCGAACGGCTCACCGAGCAGCGGAGAGAGGAGGTTGTGGTTCCGAAGAGTGACCAACGAACGGACCTCAGGCTTGAGCGTCCATTTCCCGGGCGGAGTCGCGTCGAAGTAAGCACGGCGGTCCTCAGCGCCGACGCGATGCAGGGCGCGTTCGTCGTACACAGCGGCCCTGGCGGCGGTCAGCGCCGAGGCGCTCAGGTCGGTCCCCACGACCTCCAGACGCCAGCCGGTCATTTCCTTCCGATGAGCCGCGAGCTTCAGGGCGATGGAGTACGGCTCTTCCCCCGTGCTGCAGGCCGCGGACCAGAATCGGAGCGATCGCGGACGCTTCCGCGCGGCGGCGTCAGCGATCGCGCCGGGGATGTAAACGTCGGCAAGCCAGCGATAGTGAGCGTCGTCCCTGAAGAAGTAGGTCTCATTGGTCGTGACGACGTCGAGGAAGGGCTGCATCTCCTCCCGCCCGGCAGGGGACCGGAGGAACTCGAAGTACCGGGCGTAAGAGTCGATCCCGGTAGCCCGCAGCCTCCTGCGAATCCGGTTGGAGACCAGCACCCGCTTGTTCTCCGCGAGCCGGATCCCGGAGGTCCGATAGATCAGGTCGCGGAATCGGGTGAATTCGTCGTCGGTCAGCTCGACGAGGTTCATGGCGGCGGCCCTCCGGGGCGTGGGGAGTCGCGTCAGACCTTGAACCCTGAGATGACCTGTTTCAGCGACGCTGCCTGGGCTCCAAGCTCCTCAGCGCTGGCGGAGAGTTGCTCGGAACTCGAGGCGTTCGTCTCGGTCAGGCTGGAGACGTTATGGATCGCCTTGCCGACCTCGGCGGACGCGTCGGACTGCTCGCGAGTGGCCGCGGCGATCTTGGCGATGCTGGCGGCCGTTTCCTCAACGCCCTGAACGATCCTCGCCAGCGACTGCCCGGCTTTCTCGGAGAGGCTGGCGCCGTCGGCGACGCGGCGGGTGGATTCCTTGATCAGCGCGGTGATCTCCTTGGCCGCGCCGCTGGAACGTTCGGCGAGCTTACGCACCTCGTCGGCCACAACGGCGAAGCCCAGGCCGTGCTCACCGGCCCGGGCGGCCTCGATGGCCGCGTTCAGGGCCAGCAGGTTCGTCTGGCTGGCGATCTCGCTGATGACCTGGATGATGTCGCTGACCTGCTCGCTCGACTTCTTGATGAGGACCATTGCCTCGATGGCCTGCTCAACTGACTCGCCGCCCTGCTTGGCCAGGTGCGAAGTCTTGTCGGCGAGACCTGCGGCCGAGACGGCGTTCTTGTCGATGTCCTCGATCGCATGCGAAAGCTGCTGGACCGAGGCCGACATCTCCTCCACGGTCGCCGCCTGGTTCTGCGCCGATTCGCTCAGGTAGTTGGCGCTCTCGGCCACGACCCGCGAGCCTTCGGCGAACTGGCCGGCCGACTCCACCACCTGACTGATAACCTCCTTGAGATCGCCGATCATCCCGGCCAGAGACTCGCCAAGCCGGCCCAGGTCGTCCTCGCCCCGAACGTCGATCGACACGGTGAGGTCGCCTTGCGCCGCGGAGCGGGCCGCCGCCATCAGTCGACCGACCTTGGTCTCCAGGTCGCGCTTACTGCGGTCGATGTACGCCTGACGGTCGAGACGTTCCAGAACCGTGGAAACCTGCCTCCCGACATTCCGCAGCGTCTCCAGCCGGCTCGGGGATGGCCTGAGCTCTTCCTTGGTGAAGAAGTCCATCGTCCCGATCACCCGGCCGTCGACGATGACCGGGAAGCAGACTCCGGACTTCAGGCCGTTCCGCTTGGCAGTCGGGGCTCGCGAGCAGCCTCGCATCTCACCCAGGTCGGGAACGAACACCAGGTCGCGCGACTGCCACGCCTGCCCGTTAAGCCCCTCACCCTCTCGGAACCGAGACGTGGAGCTGACCCGACGGAACTCCTCGTCGACCGAGCCTGAGTCAGCGACCCATCGCAGACGGTTGTCTGCTGGGTCGACCTGCCAGAACGAGCCGTACCACCAGCCGAACGCCTCGCGGACGGTGCCAAGCGCGATCTCGGCGGCCTCCTCGGCGGAAGTCGCCCCCCCCATGCCGGTCAAAAGACGGACCATCGCCGCGGAGTCGGCCTGCATTTCCTCTTCGCGTTCGCGAGCCCGGACCTTCTCGGTCACGACCTCCCAGGTCACCATCGGGAAAAGATAGCGGCCGCTCTTGTCCTTGATCGGCGTCACCAGCAGCTCGAAAAGGTCCGGGCCCACCTGGATCGTCCTCGTTCGCGGCAGATTACCCGAGTCGGCCAGAATCCGGCGCTGGTGCGATGGGTCCTTGTGAAAGACGTCGATCGAGGTTCCGATCATCTCGTCGACTCGGACGGGGAGGTGGGCTTCCAGCTTCTCCAGCGTCTTGCGGGCGCAGGGGTTCATGTAACGGATCTTCAGGTCGGAGTCCGCATACATCATGTTGACCGGAGCGTTTTCGACCATCTCGCGGATCCGCGTCAATTCCAGATCCTTCGCCAGGTCCCCGATCCGCTCCGAGGCCAGCCGCGCGATCGCCCGGACGGTGTCGCGTCGTTCCGGAGAGACCGTCTCCTCGCCGGGGATCGGAAATTCGAGCACGCCTATCACCTGGCCGTCGACGAAGATCGGCGCACCAAGGCCGGCGCGATAGCCGGCGCGCGCCGCCAGGGGGGCGCGAGCGTCGTCGCGAGCCGCCGTGAGATCGTCCAGGACGGCGACGTCCCGTGTTTTCCAGGCTCGACCGACAGCACCGTCGCCCTCGCGGAATCGCGCGCCGCGGGTGGCCCGCTCAAACTCGTCTGCCGCCCTTCCGGCATCGAGGGAGAAAGCTAACGCGCGACCGGTCTCGTCCGGCTTCCAGTACGATCCATAAGACCACCCGAATTCATTGCGAGCGACTTCGAGAACCGTCCGGACCACGTCTTCAAGCGTAGCGGAGTCGGACAGGGACTCGACGGCGGCGATCAACGCGCGGGCGTCGGCCCGCAGGTCTTCCGCAATCGAGCCGGCCCCAGGAGCGGCAGCCGACATCGCACGACGCGTTTTCGAGGCCGCGCCGGACGGCGCCTTCCGTCGAGCGGGTTTCGGCGGAGTCGAGGAGGCGTCGGCTTCATGGGGAGTCGAATCGGGATTCATCGGTGTCTGGAACCTCGCCGTACGCAAGACCTCGATGCGATGTGGACACAATGGATGAGTAGCGGAATCGAACGCGTCAGGACTGACCAACGGCCGCGGCCAGCGCGGACTCGTCAAACTGAAACAGCTTCTCGACGTCGAGCATGATCAGCAGTCGATCGTCGACCCGAGCTAGACCCGAGACGTACCGACACGAGGCCCCGGCCGAGCCGAGAGGGGATGGCTGGATCTGGTCGCGGTTGATCCGCATCACTCGGGTGACGGCGTCCACGATGCAGCCGACCGTCTTGTCCTGCACATTGACGACGATCGTTCGCGTTTCCTCGTCCAGGTCGCGGGACGACATCCCGAATCTCTTCCGAAGGCTGACCACCGGAATCACCGAGCCGCGCAGGTTGATCAGGCCCTCGATATAGTCGGGCGTCTGAGGAAGCCGGGTGATCGGCTTCATCAGAATGATCTCCTGGATTTTGGTGATCGCGATCGCGTAGTCCTCGTCGCCGAGCCGGAAACCGACGAACTGCAAGACCGGCCCCTCGGCGCGGTCGGCCCTGGCGTTGGGAGGACTTTCGTGGCTCATTGCGGCCTCGGTGCGACTCTTCGGGACGGCGACATCAAGGGGATTGTATCACTCGGACCGATTCCGGCCTGCTTTCCGATTCGGAATCCTGGGCAAGCTCTCCGTGCGGACAAGTGCAACCCCTACGGTCGCGCCAACCCGACAAAAGTATGGCGCGGCCGTTCCGCGAGAGAACGCGCAGCATGAATGACGACCCTCCCGCGCGGGCAGGAGGGTCGTCATCTCTCCGAATCATGGGTTCAGCCGCGCCGAACGATCAGATCTCGGCGAGTGGCTCCTTCGAATCGCCGAAGGCGTCCACATGCAGGCCGGCCTTGTCGAGCATCGACATGTACAGGCTGCACATCTTGCGGTTGGGGGCCTTGAGGTAGTCGAGGACGCGCCCACCCTGGAGCTTGCCTCCGCCGCCGCCGACGAGAACGACCGGAAGCTGCGTTGCATCGTGGGTGCCGCCGGAGAGCATGCTGGAGCAGAACAGGAGCATCGAGTTGTCCAGGGCCGTGCGTTCGCCTTCCTGGATCGCGTCGAGCTTGCGAGCAATGTAGGCGAGTTGGCCCGTGAAGAGCTGGTTGACCTTCAGCCAGTCGGCCGTGTCGGTGTGAGAGAGAAGGTGGTGGATCATGTAGTCCACGCCGAGCTGCGGGAACCGCAGCGAGCTGTGGTCGTTGTTCAGCTTGAGCGTGGTGACACGAGTGGCGTCAGTCTGGAAGCCCAGGACGAGGATGTCGCACATCAGCTTCATGTGCTCGGCGATGTCCTGGGGAATGCCGTCGGCGGGGCGGGGGACGTTAGGCTTTTCCAGGGTCGGCTTCCATCCCTGAAGCTCGCCGCGATCACCGGCCCGTTCGATCCGACGCTCGACCTCGCGGACCGACTCCAGATACTCGTCGAGCTTGCGGCGGTCGGCCTGCGAGACGTCGCGGCGGAAATCCTGGGCGTCAGCCATCACGGCGTCGAGAACGCTCTCGTCGCCCCGGGCTGACTCGTCCTTGAAGAGCCGGTCGAACGCCAGGGCGGGGAACAGCTCCAGCGGCGTCGGGCTGGTCGGCGACGTCCAGGAGATGTGCGAGCTGTAGAGCATCGAGTAGTTCTTGTGGACCGCCGGGTTCGGCTGCTCACAGCCGAGGACGAGGCTGGGAACCTTCGTCGACCGCGAGTGGCTCTGCGCCAGCAACTGGTCGAAGCTCGTCCCCGAACGGATCTCGCCTCCCGAGGCCAGCGGCGCGCCCGACAGCAGATTGCCGGTCTGCGAGCTGTGGATGTTCCCCTTCAGCGCTTCCTCGTTGTAGAGGCCGCGGATGAAGAGGAGTTTCTCGCGGAAGTCCTGGAGCGGGGCGAGGACGCCGCCCAACTCCATGTCCTTGCCTTTACCCTTCGCCCACCATTCCTTGCCGTGGAAGCCGTTGCCGGCGAACAGGACGCCCACGCGAACCGGCGGCTCGCTCGAAGGCCGAGCCGTCGGCGACTCGACGCCCCAGACGTTGCGGGACTCCAACCACGGGAGGGCCATCGTGACGCCCACGCCACGGAGGAACGTGCGACGGGAAAGCTCGGGGGTCATGGGAGCACCTCGGCGTTCTTGGCGGAGCAGGAGGGTGGTTCAGTGGACCTCGGCGACCGTCGGCGAAGTCCCTCGGATCTCTCGAAACTGGCGGCTGCGAACGATGGCGTCAATCACCGAGGAGACGCGGTGGTCCTCGGCGTTTAGACGAGTCAACATCTCATCCAGGAGCGGCTCATCGGAGAGTGTCAGCCCTCTCCCCAGTGCATAGCCGAGGAGCTTTTTGCAGAACTGTCGTTCGACGGCGTCGCGGCGTTTCGTCAACAGGTGGTTTCTCAGACCGTCGACGCCGTTGAACTCGGTCCCGTTGATCAATTTCGCCCGCGCGTCGATGGACTGGCCGGTCGTGTCCCTCTCTCGGAAGCGACCGATGGCGTCATAAGCCTCCAGCGAGAACCCATAAGGATCCATCTTCGCATGACAGCCCGAACAGCGGATGTCTCGTGTGTGCTTCTCGACGAGTTGACGGACGCTCAGACCGCCCCCCGAGGCCTCGTCGTCTGGAAGAATCGGCACATCCTTGGGAGGCTTCGGCGTGCGCTCGCCGAGGAGGACCTCCGTCACCCAGTTGCCCCGAAGGATGGGACTGGTCCGCGACGCCCCCGATTCCTTGGCGAGCGTCGCCGATAGGCCGAGGATTCCGCCCCGACCGTACTTCCGTACTCCATCGACTCGTCGCCACTCGGGACCGGTCACACCGGGAATGCCGTAGTGCTCGGCGAGCGTCTGGTTGAGGAATGCGTGGTCGGCGTCATAGATCGAGAGGACGGAGGCGTCGGACTGGAAGAGGTCGGCGAAGAAACGGATGGCCTCCTCGTACATCGCCCCCTTCACGGCGGCGAAAGTCGGGAAGTGCCTGGCGCTCTTCTCGTCCTGGGCGTCGAAGCCGTAGATGTGAAGCCACTGGCAGGCGAACTCCTCCGCCAGCCGTCGGACGTTGGGCGATCTCAGCAGACGCTTCGCCTGGGCCGCGATCTCGTTTGGATCGCGGAGTCGGCCGGCCGCGGCAGCCTTGCGCAGCTCGTCGTCCGGAGCCGAAGAGGTGAGGAAGTAACTCAACCGGCTGGCCGTCTCCCAGTCCGAGACCGGTGCGGAGGTCACGCCGTCGGGAGTCCTTTCAAGGCGGTAGAGGAAGCTTGGTGCGGTCAGAATACGGGCAAGCGTCAACCGGAACGCCTCGTCGTGGGGAATCTCCTCACTGCGAAGCTTGGTGTAGAGGCCGCGGAGGTCGCGCTCTTCTTGTTCGGTCGTCGGCCGGCGATAAGCCTGCGAGGCGAACGCGATGAGCCGATCGATCTGACGCGGCTCGGCCGCTGCCACTTTCTTGCGGAACGCCTCGGCATCCTCGGCAAAGGGCTTCCGAAACGGGATGAAGAGTTTGGGATCACCGTCCTGGGTCGCGTACTGGATGATGTGCTCCAGCGCTTGAACCTGCGTCAGCGCATCCTGACTGACGAAGTGCAACTCCTCCCAGAGCCGATCCAGTCGCGCGGCCTCTGCTTCGTCGAGCATAAGCCGCCGGAGCGGTTCATCCTCACGATGGAAAAGCGTGAGTGTGACCGCCTCGTCCACCGGGACGATCTTCGCGTAGCAAAAGACGGGTGGGAACCACGAGCGGAACTCGGAGAAGGCCCGCTTCATCCGGTCCTCAGCCGAGGCGTTCGCGACCAGGACGGGAGCGTCTGGCTTGAGCCCCGGCGCGGTCGTCGGCGGCTCGACCCCGATTCGAAGCTGGACGAAGTCGTCGCCTCCCTCGACAGGCCGCACGACGGCCGTGCCGACCAGTTCGGCCCCCGCCGCGAGTTCAGCCGGTATCCGAACCGGGACCACGGAAGGACTCTTCACGGCGAGATCCACAGGCGCAATCCCGGCCGCCAGCGGGCTCGGTCCGAATTCGTCGGGGCGTCGTCCCCAGATCGAATCGTCGGGGATCGGCCCGACGGACGGCCGCGCGGGGATGATGGGGCCGCCAGGCGCTGTTAATGCCCGATAGAGCGAGGAGTCTGCGGCCGGAGCGCCGGCCGGTCCGTCGACCAGGAGCTTCTGAAGATCGGCGGAGAGCTTCTCCCGAGTCGAAGGATCCCGGGTCTCCAACCAACGAGCCAGGATCGAACCGGCCGGCAGCGCGAGTCCGCCGGCGTTTCCTTCAGGTTCCCGGAAGAACCGCCAGACGTCGGCATTCCCAAACCGGTCGGCGTGCGGATTGGCGGCCAGCGCGTCGACGGAGACGTCCGCCGCCATGTTCCATGTCTTTCCCCCTTCGGCTGTGGCGGAAAGGGTGAGGTCGACGGCCGTCAGATCGCAGGCGTGGTTGCCGTCGCGTGGTCCGATCGTCAGAACGACCAGGTCGCCAGGATTGAGGGCGACAGGCCCGAATGGCCCGATCTTACCCGGAGCGCCGCCGGAAACGTTCCCCTCGCCGAATGCGAGTCGCACGGCACCGCGGCGAAGCTCCAGTCGCCAGACTGTGCCGTTGCCGCACGCGGGGTGGGCATGTTTCACGAAGCCTTCGATGCGGTAATCGGCTGCGGCGGGACAGGCCCAGGCGCTGGCCGCGCGAAGCGTCGGCGAAGGGTGCACGACAACGCCGCGCCCTTTCAACTCGCCTGGGATGTGCAAGGTCTCGTCCGATGAGTTCGCGACGACGAGGGGAGTCTCGCTCTTTCCCCAACCTGCCGCTGCGTCGTATCCGCCGACCTGGGTCATACGCTCGGAGAAGAGGTCGATCTTCAACGTCGGAGCCGCACCGGCTCCCAGACAATCAAGCCACGCGCCGAGGATCTCCGGATCGACGTTGTACTTTTTGGCCAGCACGCTGCGATCGACCGTCGCGGGCGATGCGGCAGCCAACGCTTCATCAGCGGCCGACAGGCAGCGAGCGGCCGATTCGACCACCTTCGCCCGATACGCGGCCATCCCTTCGGCGATTCCTCTCACATCGCGAAGCGCAACGTCTGGCCGTCCCGGCCTGGTAATACGGAGGTTTTCCCAGACGACCACATTCGGGCGTTGGACGCCGCCAGCGGCGAGATGAACGGTCAGAGCCTTGCCGTCGGGGGCTTCAGGCAGTTTGAAACTCAGGTTCTGTCGAGTGACCACAGGATCAACGTCGGCCACTCGGGGTTTCATGTGTCCGACAGACTGAAACCGTGTGAGCGCCTTCTGCCAGGCGTCGATCTCGGCGGCTAGCGCCGGTGCGTCGGCCGCCTTGGCCGTCTTCCAGTGGGCGCGGATGGGATCCAGAACGGGGGAGGAGTCACCCTGGCTAAGATTCCGTTCCACCGTCTCCAGGTAACGGGCGTTGAGCCCGACGGCGTCGGCCGGTCGATGCTCCATCGCGGCCTTCAGGTACTTCTCCAGCGGGATGCGGCCTTCGGCGTCAGCGTATCGGGAGTAGAGGGCGCGGATCGAGCCGAGAATGTCATCCGTCCAGTCGCGACGAGTCTCGCCGGCGGCGAACCGGAATCCGTCCGGCAGCAGCACGGCATGCGCGGCGATCTTCTTTCCGGCCTCCAGATACTTGCCCAGCAGGGCGGGGGACATCACCAGCGCGTCGCCCGTGTTCGTGAAACCCTCTCCAGCCGCGCTGTCGGCGGGGAACTCGCGAGCCGGCTTGAAGTCGAAGCCCGTGAGATCTTGAAGCGTGTACGTGTACTGGGCGTTATTCAGCCGACGAAGCACCACGGGTCCGGGGTCGCCCGCGTTCGCCAGGGCCTCGGCGTGGAGATAGCGGCCGACCCAGCCTCGAACCAATCCCCGTTCGTCCGCCGCGGGCTTGGGTGAGTCCTTCGGCGGCATCTCGGCCGAATCCAACATCTCCGCAACTTTGCGCCAGGTTCCCGGGCTGCGGCGGATTTCGTTCAGGCCGGCGAAAACCTCCAGATCGAGGTCCCCTTCCTTGTCCTCCGTCGAATGACAGTCGAGACAGTATCGCGTCAACAACGGCCGGATCTGGCTGGAATACTCCTTCGCCAGCCCGTCGAACGAATCGGCTCCGACTGCATTCGCGGTGGAGGACAACACAGCCAAAATCATGGCGCCTGTCACGACGGCCTTCATGACGACGCCTCCAGCAGAGTGAGATAGAACTCGACGTGTCGCCGGACCTCGCGATCGGCTTCGGCGACGTCACCGGACCTGAGCGAGTCGATGATTACCTTGTGTCCGCGAACAGCCGCCGCGATATCAAGATACTTGCCGTATCGACGGAAGAAGACGGCGAGAAGATCGCCGAAAGCGAGGAACGGAGTCAGGCCGCTGGCCGCGATCAACTGCTGGTGAAACCGGCGGTCGAGCTCGACGCCCTCCTGCAGATCCTTGGCTCGTCGAAGTTGTTCATTGATCCCCTCAAGCGTCTCGAAGAGCGACGGGTCGCCGGCCATTCGCCTCGCGACGTGAGGCAGGACGCCGGCTTCCAGAACGACCCGCGTGTCGATCAGCACCCGCGGAGAGAGTTCCTGCAAGGCGGGATGGAACCCCAGATACTCCGTCACCCGGTCCATATCGACCTGGCCGACGACCAGCCCGCGACCCGGACGCGCTTCCAGGATTCCCAGGAACTCCAGCGATTTGGTCGCCTCGCGCAGGCTCAGTCGACTGACCCCGAACCGCTTCGCCAGGTCGGCCTCAGTCGGCAGACGATCGCCTGGCTTCAGGTTCTCATCGACGATGTATGTCTTCAGCCGCCCTGCGACGACTTCCCGCAGTTTGGGGCGCGACAAGGTGTTCAGCATCAGCTTCCCCATCGTTTAACAATCGTTCGACGGGGAGTTTATCAGATGATCTGACACCGAGGAAGTCCCCAGCGGGAAGACCTGTCATACGCGCGAGTCGAGGATGTGGAGGATGTGGCCGTCGAGGATCGTCTTGAGCGTCCTCGCGGCTTGTTCCGGATCCTTCTGGGCTCGATACCGCTTCACGAGGAACGCCAGGGTCGTTGAACCGAGAGCGTCCTCGCGAACACGTTCCTGCTCGGCCTTGGAGAGAGATTCCCAGTAGTTACGGATTCGTCCCTGATCGGCGGCTTCCTTCTCACGCTGGGCTTCGACGGCCTTACGCTTGGCGTCCTCGACCTTCCTTCGCTGTTCATCGAGCGCAGCGGCGCGCTCCCGACGTTGAGCCTCGGATTCAAAGCCTCGGGGCGGCGCGTAGTCCTTGCGAATCGATTCGGCGAGGTAGCCGGCGGGGTTCTTGGAAACTCGCTTGTCCTTACGAGCGACGAGCCAATCGAAGATCTCGATCTTGGCCTGGACGCGGTCAGCCGAATGGCTAAGAGCCAACTCGGCCGCGGCCGCTGCGGTCACTCCCCGATCGATCAGGGCTTTCTCCTGCTCCGTGGGCTCTGGTCCAGCCAGCGGCGAGCCGACGTCGAGGGGATCGTCGACGAGTTCCAGGTCTGACCGACGCCGCAACGTAATCGTCCACTTCCCCGGACCGACCTTGGTGTAACGATCGTCGCGCGCCATCGGCTCCAAAAAGCCGATCTCCTCCAACTCCTCAATCGCCGGCTGGAGCTTCTCCTTCAGCTTGCCGTTGTCCTTGTAGCCGCGATCCAGGCCGACGTGCTCGCAGGCGAACGTCCGGAGGTCCAGCGTCAGGGAGGGCGTATGGTAGAAGTGCTTGCCAAGGAAGCGATACATCTGCTGCGAACTCGGGTGCCGCAGACGGAGGAGCAACTTCAGGTCGATCGTTCGGACGAAGCCCGCCTCAAGGCTTTGGAAGAATACCTCGTTCCAGGCAATGTTCGACCTCGTCGCCTCCCCCGCTCGCGAGGCCGACCCATCGTGAACCTCGAAGTCGTCGATGATCCCAAAGCCCTTCGACGAATAGGTCTGTCGGGGCTTCTCCCACCAGGCGTTCTCATAAAGGACGAACACGTTCGCCCAGCGCTTGAGCGACAGCTCAATCCGAGCGTACGACTGACCTGAGTCAGCCCAGCCCAGAACCTTGATGACTTCACTTCGGCTGAAACCCACACGGCGTTCGCGGAAGTTGTTCGCCCGCTTCGTCAGATAAATCAGGCCGAGCAGGATCAGGTTATCCTGCGCGGAAGGGAGTCCGTACAACTCCGAGCCCGTAACCGTCACCTTCCGCAAAATCATCGACCCAGTCTGCTCGTCCCGCGTGGGAACCTCGCGGATGATGATCGAGACGTCCTTGCGGTCGGCGAGGAGCGTGATCGGGAACTCGGCGAGATTCATCTCGTCCTTGCCGAGCAGCCGTTCGTCGGGGATCGACTCAATCGTCGGCGAGGCTTCCCGAAGCTCCTCCGCGTTTCCAGGAAGTCCCATCAGCGACCCCTTCAAAGGAGCAACAACACTCGCTCGGCTGTTGTTGTTAGTTGGCAAGGTAACAAGGTTATACTGTTAGGGGAATAATAGAATCAACAGGCATAAGGACTTAGGGAAAAAATCCTCCCCGGGTTATCGGTGATTCCTCCCCGGGCTATCGGCTGTTCCTCCCTGGGCTATCGGTCGTTCCTCCCCGCGATATCGGTGATTCCTCCCTGGGCTATCGGTCGTTCCTCCCCGCGATATCGGTCGGTTGTCCTGTTTGTGAGCGATGTACGAGAGGCTCGATTGATCGTATTCGGAGTGGGCTCGTCGAGCCTCACCGGGGATGAAAACCGAGGGGTAGTTTTCCTCCCCGGGCTATCGGAAGGTTCGCGGCGAAGTCGGAACGACCGGTCTTCGACTCGTTGCCAACGACGACCCAGTCGCGGATAGTGGTGATCCGGGGGGTTGCTCGGTTGTGGTTCGGCCGGTGCCTGCCGCTCGCGCGAGGAATGCTCCATTGACTGCGAAGGATGCCGACGCGGGGGATGAACGCGGCAGGCCGGCGAGTCGGACGCCGTGGCTCGGAGGAATCGGGGTCGCTGCGGCGACGCTCGCTCTCTTGGTGGCCACGGGGCCGCTGTTGACGATCACCTGGGATGAGGCGTTCGTCCTGGGAAGGCAGGAGCGCGTTCGCGAGTGGCTTCACGCAGTGCGCGATCCCTCTGGCTTCGCCCCAAGCTGGCGGCCGATCCCACTGCAGGATGAGTTGCTCGAGCCGGATTCGGAAGGTCGAACACCTCCGGCTCCGGCCGATCTCGACACCCGGGCCAAACTCTTCAGTCAACCGGTGATCGAATGGTTCTGGCCGTTCGCTCGTGCCATGCCTTACGGCCATCCGCCCGGCTGCGCGCTCGCGGGCTTGATTGGCGATGTCCTGGCGCCTTCGTGGGAGGTGCTCGCCCGCGCGCGGCTCGGGCCGATGTTGCTGGTCAGCATTGTGGCTGGTGCGATCTACGGCTTCGTCTGTCGGCGTTGGGGACCGTGGGCGGCGGCCGCGGCGGCGGGGGCTTGGGTTCTGCAGCCGAGGCCGTTCGCGCACTGGCATTTCGCCCATTTCGACGACGTGCTTGTCTGTTACTGGGTTGGATCGGTCTTGGCGTTCTCGAAGGCCGTCGAGGCGGTCGAGGGCTCGAGCAAGCCTCGATGGGGGTGGGCGGTCGCGTTTGGAATTCTGGCGGGAGCCGCGGCAAATACGAAATTGACGGGCTGGTTTCTGCCTATCCCATTCATCGTCTGGACGTTGATGTATCGCGACCGTCGAGGGCTGCTCACGCTTCTTATCGGCGGGGCGCTCGGGCTGCTGACGCTTTATCTGCTCACGCCGCCGTGGTGGCACAACCCGGTCGACGGCGTGGAGAAGTTCTTG